>JAGADS010000009.1 GCA_017613485.1 Treponema sp. | reverse complement strand
GTAATCTCGGGGTCCAAGGTTCGAGTCCCTGTGGCGGCTTAATCCAAGAAATTGGATATGGGGAGTTTCCCGAGTGGTCAAAGGGGGCAGACTGTAAATCTGTTGGCTCGTCCTTCGTAGGTCCGAATCCTTCACTCCCCAGTAACAGGTGCCAGTCTGTATGGCACCTTTTTTTTTGCCTGTTTTTGCGTAATATACTAGAAAAAGTATTGAACTTGTGATATAATAAATGTTAATAAAAATTTCAAATGTGTGAAAAAGTCATTTTCCGAATGATGATGGAGGAGTTGTGAAAATTCATTTTTGGGGCGTTCGGGGTTCTTTACCGGCTCCCATAACACCAGAACAAGTACAAGCTAAGATAACCGCAGCAATTGAACGTATGACTCCAAAAGATCTTGAATCAGAAGATTCCCGCACAAGGTTCATTGCATCACTTCCTCCGTGGCTTTTCGGTACAGTTGGAGGAAACACATCTTGTGTCGAGCTGGAGACAAATGCCGGTCATCAGTTTATTCTTGACTGCGGTTCAGGCTTAAGGGAATTTTCTGTAAACGGAAAAAAATCTCCTGACAATCATTATTCAGTATTTATGTCTCATTTCCACTGGGATCATATTCAGGGAATCCCTTTCTGGGGAGCCACATATGACCCCAGGGTAAAGATAGACTTGTATTCTACTTTTCCAGATGCAGAGAGGATACTTGCAGAGCAGAGCAGGTGCCCTTATTTCCCGCTGAACGGCTGCTGGGAATATGTCAAGGACCGCTTTACTTTCCACTTGATCAAGGAACTTGAGCCTTTTTATGTAGACGGTGTAAAAGTTATGTGCCGGAAGGTTAAGCATCCCGGGAACTCCTATTCATTCTCCTTTGAGGAAGACGGTAAAAAACTGATTTATTCAACTGATGTAGAGCTTACTGCAAAAGATTATGACTTAAAGGATAAGAGAAATTATTTCTTTGAGAATGCTGATGTCATGATTCTTGACAGTCAGTATACCGGTGAAGAGGCTATTACAAAATCTGAATGGGGCCACAGTATTTTCTGCTATGCAGTGGATTTCGCCAATGCATGGAACGCAAAAAGCCTCTATTTCTTCCACCATGAGCCGACATACAACGACAAGAAGATTTATTCTGTTCTGCGTGCGGCTAAGTGGTACGAGGATTATTCTGCTAAATATGATGTTGACATACATATTGCGATAGAAGGTCAGGAAGTCGAAATATAATGAAACACAAAGCTCTCGCGGTTGTTCTCATAATCTTGCTGTCACTCATGGCTTTAGGGGTGCTTGCCGCCTTTATTTTCTGGAAAACAGTGCAGACTCCAGCTCTAAGTGACAGGGACGGGCAGATAATCGAATTGAAAGTTCCCTATGGGATGTCGGTTCAGGATGTTGCGGATGAGCTTGAGTCAAATGGTCTTGTACGTTCCTCAAGGATTTTCTATTTTGCCGTCAGGTTTAACCTTCTTGGACTTGAAGACGGATTTGAGCTTAAGAGCGGCGTATATGAGCTTAAGGTAGGTTCCACGATGAAGGAACTTGCATCAGAGCTTGAGAAAGGCAGGCCGGAGACAATAACCAAAAGCATACCGGAAGGACTCACCATAAAAAAAATTGCACTTTCACTAGAGGAAAGTGAAATATGTTCCGCAGATGAATTCATTGACTGTTGCTATGACAAGGATCTCCTTGCTGAGTATGATATACCGGCTTCTTCGTTTCAGGGGTACCTTTTCCCGGACACTTATTTTTTCAATGCCAATACCTCTGCGGAAGAAGTGCTGAGAAAACTCGTTGACACATTTTTTGAGCGCATAGAAACCATACCTGAGTTAAGCGGACTTTCTCCTGAAGAGCTTCATCAGAAACTTATTCTTGCCTCAATTGTTGAGAGGGAGTACAGGGTAGCAGAGGAGGCTCCCATAATTGCATCAGTCTTTACTAACAGGCTGAAAATAGACATGGGGCTTTATTCCTGCGCTACAATTGAATACATAATCACCGAAATTGAGGGAAAACCTCATCCGACAAGAATCACTTACGAGGATCTTGAGTCAGAGAGCATGTACAATACGTATAAATGGAGGGGGCTGCCGCCAGGACCTATTTCAAATCCCGGCATGATAGCTCTTAAGGCCGCCGCAAAACCTGCGGATACTCCTTATTATTATTTTGTTCTTACTAATCCCGATGCAGGCACACACAGCTTTACAGAGACTTTCGTGGAGCATAGGGAAGCAGAAAACATGATGTATTATACAAAGGACTGATGAGCGGATTTATAAGTCAGGAATCAATAGACGAAGTATCCTCAAAGACAGACATTGTACAGGTTATCAATGAGTATGTTCCGCTTACCCAGAGGGGAAATGACTGGTCTGCATGCTGTCCCTTCCATAACGAAAAGACACCTTCGTTTCATGTTATCCCAGACAGAAAGTTCTATCACTGTTTTGGATGCGGTGCAGGAGGAACAGTATTCAACTTCATCATGGAGATGGAAAAAGTTTCTTTTCCAGAAGCTGTCGAAGTGCTTGCAAAAAGGGCAGGGGTTCAGCTCAGCTACACAGATTCCGGACAGAGTTTTCAGAGGGAAGACAAGGATGCAAAGCTTAAGGAAGAGCTGATTAGCCTTTATAACAGGACAGCCTCACTTTTTCATTATATGCTTATGGAAACAGAGGCCGGTAATTTTGCGCTGGATTATATCTTAAAACGGGGAATAACAAAGGAAACACTGGAAAAGTTTAAAATCGGATATTCTCCTGCCGATAGAAAATGGCTCAAGGGCTTTCTGCGGAAAAAAAATTTCAGTGATGAATTCCTTAACAAATCAGGTCTTTTCAGTGATAAATATCCTGACTACGCTTTTTTTTGTGACCGGCTGATGTTCCCTATTTTTGACAGGAAGGGAGATGTTGTTGCAATGGGAGGACGCTTCCTTCGGGGAGATTCTTCCAAATCGCCCAAATACCTTAATTCTCCAGATTTGATTCAGTACAAGAAGGGCAGCACTCTTTACGGTTTCAATCTTGCAAAACAGGCGATAAGGGAGAAACATGAGGTCATTTTCTGTGAGGGCTACATGGACTGCATTGCCTATCACCAGTGCGGAATACACTATGCTGTTGCACCTTTAGGAACGGCTCTGACAAATGAACAGATTTCAATCATAAAACCTTTTGTCAATACAGTGCTTCTCTCCTTTGACAGTGACGGTGCAGGGCAAAAGGCAACGAAAAGAGCGATTCTCATGCTGAGGCAACGGGAGCTCTCTGTAAAAATAATACAACTCAGCGGAGGAAAGGATCCTGCAGAAATAATGATTAAATTCGGTGCAGAGACCTTGACGAATGACATAAAATGTGCTATATTAGATAATGATTATCTGTTGTCTAAACTGCTAGAATTGTATTCAAAAGAAACTCCAGAAGGGAAAGCACATGCCTCTCTGGAATATTTTGAATATCTTGATTCACTGCAGTCGGACATACAGAAAGACGCATGTCTGGAACAGTTGTGTCAGGCATACGACATAGACCCGGAGGCAGCCAGAAAAGATTATTCAAACCGAGAACGGCTTGCTCATCGTATCACCAGAACAAACCTTGAACCGCAGAAAAAAACAGAGAGTCAGAAGCCGATAAAGCTTTCTTCTGAACTGCGTGCTGTTATAACAGTAATTACTGATGATAAGAAGTTTTTTCAGCAGATGAGCCGGGAAATCTCAGTTGAAGATTTTGATGACCCTCAGGCAAAAAAATTGTTTATGTTACTTGCTGAATGCAGTGAACAGGATAGTTTTTCGGTAAGCGGAATTTTGAACCGTTGTGACTCAGATGAATTAAAGGGACTGATATTGCAGTCAGTCAATGAATATTCTTCACACATCGAAGAGTCTGTGCGGGACAGTATACTGCTTATCAAGAAGAATTCTCTGGAAAGGAAACGCAGGGAAATAATGCTTCATATACGAAAAATGGAGCAGAGTTCCATTCTGGAAGATCAGATGCGTTTAAAAGGACTGCTTGCGGAAAAAATTAACATAGACAGTCAGATTGCTTTGTTGAAAGGATAAATCATGGCAAAGATAAAATCTCCCGCCACAAAAAAAACGGGAACACAGAAGAAAACTGTATCCAAAAAAGCACCGTCTTCCACCGCAAATGCTAAAAAGCCTGCTAAGTCTGTACCTCAAAAAAAGCAGGATAATAAGAAAGCAAAAAAAACAGAAGCCGTTAAAACTGCGGAAAAGAAAAAGATTTCTTCAAAAGAGGAAAAAAAGCCGGTAAAGAAAAATTCGGCGGTATCAAAAAAAGCTGCTGAAAAAAAGACCAGTTCCAAAACGTCAACGGTTAAAAAGGAACCGGCAAAAAAAACATTAACAAAAAAAGCAACGGAAAAAAAATCCAGCAGCAAGGTAAATGACAGTAAACACTCTGGAAAATCTCCTGTAAAAAAGGAAACTAAGAATCCCAAAAAATCAGAACAGGAGAAAGAAACAAAAGAGATAGTAAGTTCTCAGGATACACAGGATGATTCTGGAGATGATTCTGATGAGGAATTGAATCTTGATCCTCAGGTCCAGAAGTTACTTGATTACGCTCAGTCAAAGCAGGTTATTTCCTGGGATGAAATCACAGAGATGCTTACACCTGAGTTTGTCAATTCGCCTGGTATGGAAGAAGTCCTGCAGCTTTTGTCCAAGAATAATATCCAGGTGATGGAAGAGACAGACGGGGACCCTATTCTTGACGAGGAAGATGTCGAGGATCAGGAGGACGATGGTGATGTACTTGAGTCTGAGGTTTCAGTTGAGGCAAAGATCGACAGCAACGGAAATCATCGTTTTGTATCAAGTGACAAGGATTCAAACATTGATGACCCGATCAGGCTTTATCTTCGTGACATTGGAAAAGAAAACCTTCTTACAGCCGAGCAGGAGGTAATGCTTTCCAAGAAAATGGAGGATGGGCAGAACATCATTAAGAATGTCATAAAGAATTCCGGAATGATGATTCCTGAGTTTTATGCCATTTCTCAGAAAGCTTTCATGAAGATAGACATTCATGAGCAGGGTCGGGCAAGAAAAGAAATCAACGAGGAGATGGCTGAGAAACGCCGTCTTAAAAGCTGTTACAGTTCAATACTAAAGCCATTAAAAGAAGATATGAAGCAGTACATGGCTTTGAAAAAAACATTAAATGAAAATGACCAGAGCATGGCAATTTTCGGTGATAAGCAGCTTATTGAACTCAGGGACAGGATTTCTCCTGAATTGCAGAGGATTGATATTCAGATAGAGGAGATCGAAAGATTTTCAACAAAATTTATAGACGCCTCACAGCGAATCGATGAATATCACCGCCGTCAGGAAAAACGAATGAAAGAACTTCGGATTACTGATACTGCAGGCCTCAGATCAATCGGACGCCGTCTTGCAACGCATTCTGAAAGCGTGAAACTGGAAAAAGAACTTGGTCTTACGGCAGATGAGATACGCGAGGTCTATACCCAGATTCAGAAAATTGACCGCAAGTTACGCCGGCTGGAATTTGAATTTGAGAACAGTGTAGATGAGATTCTTGAGAAAACAAAAGAAATACTGCGTGGAAGGCAGATGATGGAACAGGCAAAAAACCGCCTGATAAATGCAAACCTTCGTCTGGTTGTTTCTATTGCAAAGAAGTATACCAACCGTGGTCTTCAGCTTTTCGACCTCATTCAGGAAGGAAACATAGGACTTATAAAGGCTGTAGAAAAATTTGAGTACCGTAAGGGCTACAAATTCTCAACTTATGCAACCTGGTGGATTCGTCAGGCTATTACAAGATCCATATCTGATCAGGCACGTACAATCAGGGTTCCTGTTCATATGATAGAGCAGATTAACAAGGTTGTCCGTGAGAGCAGGCAGCTTGTACAGAAACTGGGACGTGAGCCAACGGATGAGGAGGTAGCACAGCAGCTTTCATGGCCGGTGAGCAGAGTCAAACAGGTAAAGAATGTTGCCAGGGAGCCAATTTCGCTTGAAACACCTATTGGAGAAGAAGAGGACAGTTCTCTTGGGGATTTCATTGAGGATAAGGAAGTTGAAAATCCAGCAACACAGACTTCATACAAATTGCTTCAGGATCAGCTCAGGGAAGTACTTGATACATTGCCTCCCCGTGAACAGGAAGTTCTTAAGATGAGGTTTGGGTTAGAGGATGGATATTCCCTTACTCTTGAGGAAGTTGGACTTTACTTTAATGTTACCAGGGAAAGAATCAGGCAGATTGAGGCAAAAGCCCTTAGGAGGCTAAGACATCCAAGACGAGCACAAAACCTCCGGGATTATATGGATTAACGACGTAAAAAATCTATAGGGGAGAGTGCATTACTTGTTCTTTTGCAGTTTCCTCTATAGACACAAAATTTAAAATAGTGTATATTCTAGAGATAGAGTATTTTTCAATTAAGGTAGGGGTTAATACCGATGCAAATGTCAGAAACTCTCGCTAAGTTACAGAATCTTCAGGATGTACTTGGCGAAAAATATGCTATTAAGTTAAATGTGGAAGAACTTCCAAAAACATTGAATGGTTCAAGAGAAAGTCTTGAACGGTTCAAAAAGGAATATATCGAAAAAAATACAGAATATGAGGCTGAGAAAGAAAAAGTTGCCTCCCTTAAGTCTGATCTTGAAGAAGCTGAGCGTACCCGTGAAAAATGCGAGAAGGAAATGGACGAGACAAGCACTCACCGTGAGTACGAGATTCTTGACAAGCAGATTTCAGAAGCTACAGATAAGGAAAACTCTATACGTAAGGAATTGCAGCGTGAAGAGAAAAATCTGTCAGAGCTTAAGGATATTCTTGAGAGCACGGAACAGCTTATTGCATCAACAGAAGCTGAATATAATGAATTAAATGAATCTCTTGAGAAAGAGCTTTCTGGAAAGAAAAAAAGACTTGCTGAACTTGAGAAAATGGAAGCATCAATGTCTGAGGGAATTGACCCGGAGACCGTATTTAAATTCCAGAGAATTATACAGAGAAACAAGGAAGGTATAGTTGCCGTTCGCGGTAGTGTCTGTACTGGTTGTCACATGATTTTACCGGCACAGTTTGCTGATGAAGTCCATCGTGATGAAAAAATCCTCTTTTGCCCGTATTGCAGTAGAATCCTGTATTACGAGGAAGCGGATGAAAACGAAGAATCATACATTCCGACTGAGGTTGCAGGAAGCCTTGCGGGAGAAGATGAAACTGACAGTCCTGATTTTATTGAATCAGATGGTAGTGGTTCCATGGATGAAAAGACCATGGATTTTGACGAATAATTACTTAAAAAACAAGGATGTGTGGTCGCTCGCTGGATGCTTATGAAAGTGTCCTGGCGGGAGGTAAAGTCCGGGCTCCTTCGGAAATGATGCCGGGTAATTACCGGGCGGAAAAAGAAAGTTGTCTAACAAAAGGTTTCCTTTGATCTGGCATAACTCTTTTGACCGACAGAAAGTGCTGCAGAAAATAACCGCCTGTTTAACGGCAGGTAAGGGTGAAAAGGCAGGGTAAGAGCCTACCGCATTTACGGCAACGCAAATGGCATAAGCAAACCTCATCAGGAGCAAAATCATGCAGCGGTTTGGTATTCCGACCTTATACCGCGGGTAGATTGCTGGAGACAATGGGCAACTGTTGTTGTGGATAGATGACCATGCGGGGAATCTCGTACCAGAACCCGGCTTACTGCATCCTTTATTTTATAAATGTAAAAAAATCTGGGTGGAATATGAATGGGAGACTGAAGAGCGATAGCCACGTAGCGAAACGAAAAAGTAAGTTTTTGCCTCGTTTGATACTGACAATAGTGGTTGTTGCCGTATTGACGCTTCTTTCTCTAGGAATCTATAAGTTTCTTGACAATAAAGTACATTCAGAAATATCAGTAAATACACTCTACAAGTATTGGGATGAGAAAGACTATCAGGCTGTGTATGACAGTTCAAATGCAATAATTGAGAAAAACAATCTGCATAACGCTGCACGCACTTTACATGGTTACAGTTCTTTTTTTCTTGCAGAATCAGAAGTTGATAATGCACGTTCCCAGGAGTTGCTTGACGAGGCAATAATCAATCTTAGGATTGCCATGCAGTATGCAAAGGAAGACATGCTGCCGCAGATTGAATATATGCTTGGACGGTGTTATTTCTACAAGGATAATCCAACCAATGAGCATTATTATGCTGACTTAACAATAAAATACCTTCTGATGTGTCAGGAGCACGGTTTTTATTCTGATGACATACCTGAATTCCTTGGATTAAGCTATGCAGCCCTTTCCGAGACACAGAAAAGCATAGAATCCTTTACAACAGCTTTGAGAGACAGGGAATCTGACAATCTTTTGCTTTCCATTGCAGAACAGTATTGCAAGGCTGGGCAAGGGACTGTAGCCAAGCAGTATCTTAACCGTGTAATCGGAATGACCCTCAATGATGATATTGCCTTAAAAAGTCATAAACTTCTTGCTCAGATTTATATGGATGAAGAAAAATTTGAAGAGGCAGAAAAAGAATTTGAGGCAATTTTGGAAAAAGATGAAAATTTTGCTGACGCACACTATGGACTTGGTGTAATATATGAAAAGCAGGGGAACAATGCAAAGGCCCGTTCCGAATGGAGAAAGTGCCTTAACATTCAGCCTCAGCATACACTTGCCAGACAAAAAATGGCTGAAAACAGGACGTAAAGGGAGGAAGGAAGATATATGGGTTTTCTAGACAGTTTTACAACGGACATTGGAATTGATTTGGGTACATGCAACACATTGATTTATGTCAGGGGGCAGGGCATTGTTATTGATGAGCCTTCTGTGGTTGCTGTAGAAAAGGGTACAGGTAAGGTGGTTGCCGTAGGAGCAGAGGCTAAGCGTATGCTTTGGAAAACTCCTGGCAATATCGTTGCAATACGTCCACTTGCAGACGGAGTTATTTCAGACAGTGATTCTACTGAAAAGATGATAAAATACTTCCTCTCTAAGATTATACCCCGCCGTCATCTGTTTAAATCAACCCGCATGAAAATCGGCATTCCGTCATGTATCACTCAGGTTGAGCGTGATGCGGTTATGGCTGCTGCACTCAAGGCTGGAGCAAAAGAAGTTGAAGTAATTGAGGAAAGCCTTGCTGCTGCTATCGGTGCTCAGATTCCGATTTATGAGCCAGCTGGTCACATGGTATGTGATATTGGAGGTGGAACAACTGAGGTTTCTGTCATTTCACTGGGTGGCATGGTTATTACAAGTTCAATCAGAACTGGTGGCAATGAATTTGATGATGCCATCATGAAGCATGTAAGGGCTGTTCACAACCTGATAATCGGCCAGCAGACAGCAGAAAAACTTAAAATTGAAATTGGAAATGCAACTGCCGACAAAATCACGGAAAAGATGGAAATCAAGGGTACAGATGCCATCACTGGTCTTCCACGCCGTCTTGAAGTAGATTCAGTTGAGGTAAGGGAAGCTCTTAAAGAACCTATTACAAAGATAGTTGAGGAAATCAAGAAAACTCTCGGACGTACTCCGCCAGAACTCGCTGCAGACATTGTTGAGCGCGGTATAGTCATGACAGGTGGCGGATCAATGTTAAAAGGACTTCAGAAGCTTATTTCAAAGGAAACCAATGTTCCTGTAATCCTGGTGGAAAAACCACTTGAATGTGTAGCTGTAGGTGCAGGACAGGCATTTGAGCTGTACAAGGACATGTCATCTAACCGCTCTATCTACGATAACCTTAATGGCTAAAATATGAAAAAAGCATTTCGTATTACGCTGCCTGATGCTGTATTTATCGTTTTGCTTTTGATAAGCGGAATAGTTCTTGCATTATCCTCTGGTGGTTTTATAGTAAATTTTAAGCAAGTCGGTTTCTCTATTTTTTCAACGCTTCAGAAAGGTGTAGGAACTGTATCTAATTTTGTCTCTGAGAAAATAGAAGATGTTCAGGATATGTTCATAATGAAAAAGGAATATGCCGAACTCAAGGAACAACTCAAAGATTATGAGTACCTTAAGCGGAATAATGTTGAAATACGTGAGGAAAACCAGAAACTTAAGGCTCAATTAGATTTTGCAACTTCTCTGGATTACAAGAATATTTCGGCTCAGATTATTGGTCGTGATCCTAACAGCCTCTATTCAGGTATAACGGTTGACAAAGGTGTTAAAAGCGGCGTGAAAAAAGGAATGCCTGTCATTGCCATTCAGGACGGTAATGTCGGGGTTGTAGGTAAAGTTATTACGGTGGGAATGGATACTTCTCTGATAATGCCGGTTTACGATACAAAATGCAATATTTCAGCACGAATCAAAACCACAAGAGAATTAGGCATAGTTACCGGAAATGGTTCTGAAGACAAGCCCCTTTCGATGAGTTATATAAGCAAAAGATCCCTGGGAAAGCTTCAGAACGGTGATGTTGTTGTTACATCTGGAGAGAACGGAAATTATATGCGTGACATACCAATCGGTTCAATCTCATATATACAGACTCTTGACTATGATTCTTCGCTCAATCTTGATATTGTTCCGATAATAGATTTTTCAAGGTTGGAGATGGTCCTTATAGTTGATCAAACCATGGGTAATGACCGTGTAGCTGAAGAACAGGAGGAGCCGCAGTGATTCTCGCATTTTTGCTAAGTACATTCATACTTCTGATTTCCTCGCTGGTTCAGTCGGCAATTCTTTCCAACATGACATTTTTACCGGCAGTTCCTGATTTATGTTTGATTTGCGTTCTTTATTTTTCCCTTCACAACGGAAAGCTTTTTGGCGAAGTTAACGGTTTCCTTTCAGGGGTTTTTCTTGATTTTCTGAGTGCCGGACCTCTGGGACTTAACTGGCTGATGCGTACTGTGATAGGTTATGTAGGCGGTATATTCAACAAGACAATCAATACGGAGGGATTCTTTATTCCTGTTCTATTGGGAGCCTGTGCCACGGTGCTGAAAATGCTCCTTACATGGGTTCTGTCATTTTTATTTCCCTCTGCCATAGTTGCATATAATCCTTTTACTCTACTATTTGTATTTGAGATAGCCATAAACAGTATTCTTTCTCCATTTATTTTTAAGATTCTGGGACTTTTCAGCAGAACATTGGTATTAAAACCGGAGGATGTACTGTAATATGAAGGCTACGTTTTTCCAGATAAGCGAGGATGTATCGGACAAAAAAAATTTCCGTCTGTTTGTCTTGTTTGGGATTATTGTTGTTGTCTTTGCCTTGTACCTTTTAAAATTGTTCTCCATGCAGACAGTTGAAGGCTCTGTATACAGTGGCAGGGCAGTGGCACGAAAAACATATGTAACAGTGCTGGACGCAAAGCGCGGTGAAATATTTGACTGTCATGTTGATGAGGAAAACGTACAACCTCTCGTTACAAATACAGATGCATTTGCTGTTGAATTGATTCCAGGGGAGATTCCTGAGGGGGAATATGATACTGTTGCCTCAAAACTTGCAGATTATCTGGGCATGTCAAAGGCCATTATTGACTCGTTGACTACAGGTAAGCGAAGAGCCAATGAACCCATACAGATAAAAATTAACGTACCGCTTACAAGCATAAGCAATATTGCTGAAAACATAGTTGAATTGCCTGGTGTTTCATGGAAAAACAAACCTATAAGGACTTATAATGAATCAGGTTCCATAAGTCATATTTTAGGTTATGTGGGAAAAATAAGTGATCAGCAGTTTAAGCTTCTGAATAACGAGGGATATACAAAAAATTCGATTATTGGACAGGCTGGAATAGAAAGCCAGTATGATAAAAAACTTCAGGGAATTCCTGGATCTGAAAGCAGAACGCGTGATGCACAGATGCGTTTTACGGATGATGCTCCTGTAATTGTACCCCCAAAAATGGGTAACAGCCTTGTACTTACTGTAGACACAAGGATACAGAAGCTTGCTGAGGAAACGCTTGGAGAAAGGGTAGGTGCCATAGTTGTTCTTAAACCGGCAACTGGGGAAGTCCTTGCAATGGTGTCATATCCTTATTACGACTCAAATCTTTTTTCTTCTGAAAACTATTCCAATGAGTATGCACGTCTTCTTAATAACGAATACAAACCTCTCCTTAACAGGGCTATAAATGCTGCATATCCTCCTGCATCAACATTCAAGACGATCATGACGACGGCAGTTCTTTCGGAGAAAAAAATTTCACCGGACAAGAAAATAGAATGTGCTGGAGAAATTGTCCATGGTGGAATTACCTTCCATTGTCACAAAAAGGCTCCTGGACACGGATGGCTTGACTTGAAAAACGGTCTTGCTCAATCTTGTGACGTATATTTCTGGATTATAGGTCGTGATTATCTTGGAGTTGACCTTATTGCTCAATATGCCATGGAATTCGGCTTCGGTCAGAGTCTTGAAATTGATCTTCCTGGTCAGGCTACAGGGTTTGTTCCTACAGCTCAGTGGAAGGCAAAGGAAAACCTACCCAAATGGACAGACGGAGATACGATGAACATGTCTATTGGACAGGGATACACAACAGCAACTCCGATGCATGTAGCAAACATGATGGCAATGGTTTGCAACAGCGGGGTAATCTACAAGCCTCATTTCCTTAAAGAAGTCCGTGATTCTGGTACAGGTAAAGTTATTGAGACTGTTGAACCTGAAATTCTGCATGAATCTACTGTCTCAAAGTCAGTTTGGCGAACTGTACAGAATGATTTAAGATACACGATTTCAGATGGTACAGCTGTGTATCCTATGGGTAATAAACTCGTGAAAATTGCAGGAAAAACGGGTACAGCTGAAACAGGTCGTTATAAGGACAGATGGCATTCTTGGATGGTAGCTTATGCACCGTTTGATGCTCCTGTTGAAGATCAGGTAGTAGTTACGACGCTTGTTGAGGATCTTAATGAGTGGGAGTGGTGGTCTCCTTATGCGACAAATATTGTAATTCAGGGAATATTTGCAAACCAGACCTATGATGAGTCAATTAAAACACTGGGATTTGAATATCTGAAAAAGCAGGTTGGAAGACAGGACTGATGAAAGTAAATTTTTTTCAACGATTTGATTATTTTATTTTAGTGTGTGTTGTCATTCTCAGTACTATGGGCGTGGCATTTATTTATTCCTCAGCCATTGATTCCAATGGAATCCTTCAGAACTCTGACTATAGAAAACAGGCTGTCTGGTGTGCAACTGGCCTGGTTTTAATGGTTGCAGCCGCAATATTCGATTACCGTCTGTTTAAGCGTTATGCTCTTCCCATAGGAATTGTTTTAGTTGTTTCATTGATTGCCACAAGATTATTTGGAAAAACTGTCAACAGTGCAAGAAGCTGGCTTGGATTCTATGGTCTTGGAATTCAGCCGTCAGAACCTGGAAAAATCATGTTCATCATATTCCTTGCATGGTATCTTGAGCGATCTGAGAAAGAAAATCAGCTTAGAAGATTTTTTATGGCACTGGCATTTACTTTAGTTCCGATAGCCTTGATTTTGCTTCAACCGGATTTAGGAACAGCTTTAGTATATTTTCCCATTTTTATAATAATGTGCTTTATTGCTGATATTCCGCTTCGTTATATTATGGCTGTTTTAGGTACAGGAATCCTGGTTATCTTTTTCGTCCTTGTTCCTCTATGGCAGCAATTTATACTGCAAAGGCCAGTTTTTATAATTTCGATTCTTACAAATAAAACAGCCGTAATTGTTATATCTATTACACTGATTGTTACAATTATTCTTTCTCTGATAGGCTATCGTTTAACCAAAAAAAAGTATTTTTACTGGATAGTATATGTCTGTTCGATTCTTCTGATAGCCTATGTCGTCGGATTAAGCGGATTCAAATTAATGAGAAAGGAAAATCATAAATATCAGAGGGACAGGCTTCTTGTATATCTAAAATCTGACTATGATACCACTGGGGCAGGTTATAACGTAACTGGTGCAAAAATAGCCATCGGTTCAGGTGGTATGTTCGGGCAGGGATTTAAAATGGGTGAGCAGAGCCACTTGAAATTCGTTCCTGAACAGAGTACCGACTTTATATTCAGCATAATTTCTGAGGAGATTGGTTTTATAGGCGGCCTCATTGTTTTTATCTGTTTTCTTGTAATTTTACTGCGTATTGTTATTGCAGCCCGAAGTACAAGCAACGTGTTCGGTTCTTACATATGTTCCGGAATACTAGGGATGATATTTTTTCACTTTCTTGTAAATATTGGAATGGATATAGGTTTGTTTCCTGTAATGGGAATTCCATTGCCTTTTGTTTCCTATGGAGGATCTGCTTATATTACGAACTGCATAGCCATGGGGCTTGTAATGAGCGTTGCCTCAAGAAAACTTGATTTCAGTATCATGAACTCTCTGTAATAGTTGTTTGACTATATGAAACTGAGGAAAAAGAGGTAAATAACAAATATTTAAGTAGACAGAATCTATATTATAGTCAGTAAGATGTTATGGTGTGGATCGACTTATATTACGAACTGCATAGCCATGGGGATTGTAATGGGCGTTGCTTCAAAGGGAAATAAAAAGACCGGACAAGCTGTTAACTTATCCGGCCTTAAGGAAATGGAGTGTTACTATAAAAGACAATCCGTTACTTATCGCAATTTAACGGAAATATTACAGCCCCCTCTGCTGTAATCACATCAAGGGCATTTTATTATTAACGCTTCAGGTTAATAATTGTCTCAAGCATTGAATCACCTGTCTGAATTGTCTTAGCGTTTGATTCAAATCCACGCTGTGTGACAATCATGTCGGTGAGCTGTTCTGCAAGGTCGACGTTTGACATTTCAAGAGTTCCAGCCTTAAAGCTACCTTTTCCAGCTGTACGTGCTTCACCAATGTTTGCCATACCTGAGTTGATTGACTCTGCGTATGTGTTGTCGCCTTTCTTTTCAAGACCGCCCTGGTTTACGAAACTTGCCATTGCAATCTGTCCGATAGTTCTTGTAGAACCGTTTGAATATACACCGGTAATTATACCGTTCTGATCGATGCTGAAGTTGTCAAGATATCCCAAGGTATAGCCGTCCTGGAAATATGCCTTGGTTGTGCTCTTAGAAGCATCCTGTGTAATTGTATTTTCAAATGAACCTATTGTTCCAAGATCAAGATTGAATGTCTGACGATATGGATTTCCCTGTGCATCTGGGTTGCTGTCAGGAACATTGTATGAAGCCTGAAGAACAATATTACCTTCGGTGTTTGAAACGTTTCCTGCACTGTCAACTACAGAGGCCAATGCACCCATGTTGTCAAAGTTCAAAGTATACACATTAGACATGCCATCAGTTGTGTTAAGTCCTGCTCTAGTTTCAGTTGGAACTTCTGCAGCAGGATCAACTGTAATGGATACTGTCCACTGGTTTGGATTATCACGTACCTTCTGGAAATTCATCTGAAGCTGATGCTTGTTTCCATAAGAATCGTAGATATCAATTTCTGTCTGCCATGTTCCCTGACGAATCTGCTCTTCTGTTGGATTATCAGGAATTATAGGCATGTTCTTATCAAGGTTACAAAGATAGCGTACTGTTTCTGTTGCACGTGCAGGATCTTTCTGACCTACAGGAATTACAAGATCAGTTGTTGATGCTGAAGTCTGAACAAAACCTTCTGCATCTGCCATCCATCCTTGAACTCTAAGACCGTTACCAGGATTTACAAGTGTACCGTTTGCATCTACACCAAAGACACCAGCCCTTGTGTAGAAAGTTTCCTCCCCGTCTTTAAGTACGAAGAAACCGTTACCCTGAATTGCAATATCAGTTGATACACCTGTTGACTGCAATGTACCCTGAGTAAAAATTGTATCGATTGAAGCAATGCTCATACCGAGTCCAACTTCCTTCGGGTTTACACCACCTACTTCCTCTCCAGGTCTTGATGCACCGCTAATCTGCTGACTGATCATGTCCTGAAAGTCAACACGGCCTTTTTTAAAACCGTAAGTATTAACATTGGAAATGTTGTTTCCAATAACGTCCATTCTTGTCTGATGATTCTGTAAGCCGCTTACTCCAGAATAAAGTGATCTCATCATATCGCTACCCTCTTTAACTAATTGCCGTAAACGGCTGTAATTTTATTCAAATCATAATACATGTTGCCTACGCGAACCTGTGGGTTGTTGCCGTAAGTAACTGCCTGTACGACACCAGCTGTTGTTGTGTCGCCTAAATCAATCTGTACTGTTTTTCCCAATGTTCCGACCGCACTGTTTGATGTCATGATTGAACTCACCTGCTCAAAGCTTGAATTCAAGTTTGTCATCTGTTCCAATGTAGAGAACTGTGCCATCTGGGCAATAAATTCTGTATTGTCCATTGGATCTGTCGGATCTTGATTCTGCATCTGCACTATCAAGAGTTTTAAGAAGTCATCCTTGCCCAACGACTGAGTGGTAGTCTTTCCATCTACTACCAGTGACTTGTTGTAAGTGTCCACTTCCATTTGAAGTTTTGCGATTTCCTGGGCACTCATCTGTGTGTTTAAGTTAACACCTTCTGCCATTTTAACACTCCTGTTCCTACGCTACTACATCAATCTGATATTCGCCTGAGGAACTGTACTGACTTGAATCTGTAGAAGTAATATTTTCTTCTCCAGACTGACCATATTCCTTATATGCACGGCCTGCAACAAGCTGACCGTCATTACCGCTTTGATTCTGTGCAAACTGATTCTCGGAAGATGAATCTGCAAGAGAAAGACTCAACTGTGCATTTTCAAAACCATTTTCCTGGAATGAATGACGCAGTAGATCAAGATTTTCCTTGAAAGCCTCCATTGCTTCCTTGCTTTGCACAATAATATGTCCACTAATATTTTTATCGGTTAACTGAAGGCTAATCTTAACATTTCCTAGGCTTTCCGGCCTTAAAACCATGTTAATTGAGCCTGAATTCTGATCCTTTAGGATGATTGTGCCTGCTTTTGCAAATTCAGGTGCATTCTGCTGAATTTGTTGTGAAAGCATTTGCTGGAATGTTGAGCCGGTTGCCGATGCACTCTGATCATTTGTTGAAAGGATATTGGCATTAATGTTTTCAGAAATCATCGAAGCCTGTGTATTTTGATGTTGTTCTGAGCTTCCTTTCAGATTCTTTACTTCACTTATTACTTTCTTTTCTTCTTCTTGTGCTGGAACAGTTCTTTCGTCAAAAACAGTAAAAACCTTTTTATTGTCTGATACTGTATCGCTTTTTTCAGTTTTTCCAAAAGAATTCTTAGCAAATTTTATTTCAGAATTTTCCTTAAAATTATCCTTAGGAGTAATTGGTTCATTTTCTACTGCCATCTCAGAAGGAGCTATTGCTTTTTCTTCAGATGTTTGCTTTGGATTAACAATTTCTGTACTAGAATTTGCAGCAATTTCAGAAGCCATTTCTTCAAGTTCAGTGGATTCTGGTGCTAATTGCTCTGTGACACTTTCTAAGGAGGAATCGCTTATAAATTCTATATTATTGTTTTCTTCATCAAGAGCAAGGTTTTTCAACGGATCAGAATTATCAATCTCAGAGGCAGAAAGATCTATAAGCATGTAAACATGGTTATTTTCAGTCTCAACCTGAACAGGTTCTTCTACTTCCTTTCCCTGAGCTTTTTCTTTTTTAATACTTATCTGAGGTATATCTTTTTTGTTGTCTTCTCTCTTCTCTTCCTTTGAGACGCTTGAATTAATATTTGCATCTGTTGAATTTTCTTTTTGGAAAGAAGTCTGTTTTGAATCAATTTTATTGTTGTTTGTCTGAGATTGCAATGAGTTTAAAATCGATTGGAATGAATTAGAGGAAGACTTGCTTTCTTTTGTGTAAGTCTCTGTTGTTTTTGCCAGGACATCTGTCCTTGCGTACTGAACTTTTAAGTACTGCACTGGTAATACCTCCGGCTAAACACCTTGCATTACCAGCGAACGATTTACTCTTCTTCGTCTTCGTCGATGGATAGAGGTTTATTAGTCATCTTACGTTGAATTTCAGCAGCACGTTCTGCATTGCCGTTATCAACCATCAAAGACAGCCAATATGACCCCAATGATTGAGCACCTGCACTTTCTTTTTCTTTTCTCAGAACATCAATGATATCCTGATCGTCCATTTTCAGAAGAATGTCAACTGCATTTTTCGGCTGCATTCCTCTCAGGTTCTCAACAATTTGCACGATGTTTACCATTCTACTATCGTACTTTTTCACTTCATTGTTAAATGTTTTTTCTCTTTCTTCCTGAGCTTTTTTCTGATCTTCAAGTTCCTGAGCAATCTGAGCGTTATTTTCCTCTCCGGCCTCAATATCAGCTTCTCTTTTGTCTAGTTCTTCTGACCTTACGTCAAGAGCCTCAAGACGTTTTGCCCAGCGTGCATTGTCAAGGTCTTCCTCTTCCAGGTCATTCGGTGATGATGGAATGCTTGTTGTCTGGGGCTGCAGTCCGAAAAGACGGTAAATAGGAGCGAACCATTTCTTCGCCTGAATGATACCAAGGTAATCAAACCACATGAGCCCTAAAAAAACTATAATGATTATTAAAATTATGAGTAAAATCGACTTTCCAAGAACTTTGCCTCTTGCCACAGTTATTCCCCTTTACTGTAGAGTACTTTCAGTTAAAAAAAATCTGAAAGTGGCTCTGTTTTTTAGATTATCGGATTTTGCAACGGTTTGTTAACTTTTTTCCGTATAAAACCCTTTTTTGTTTATTTTTCCATCAATCCGCCGATTGCTGTTCCTAATGTTATGTCGTTGTCACGACTGATAATCTCGTAGAAAAGCCCTCTTTGTCTCAAAAGAAGCTCTTCAAGATAAGCCTGAACACGGACTGCAATTTTATGTGTCTTGTAGAATGTTGTACCATCGCAGAGAATACAGACTGGCTCAGTTGCATTTTTACCTTTACCAGACTTTATGACACATGCAGTAAGAATTGATGCGGCCAAACGTGCAGAACGGTCAACTACGGCATCCAGAAGCTGATGAAGAAGGTCATAATCTTCTACGGTAGCAGATTCTGCGGCTTTTGCACCAAGAACAGAGGCTGTGCGGTATGGAGCATGAAGGAAAGAATCAATTTCAATCAGAGTAAGGCTTTCAATTTTGGAGAGCGAATCAGAGAATTTTTTGCTGAAAAGTCCCTCTTTTACGGCTTCCTGTATCAATTCATGTGCGACAGGTCCAAGGTAGGCTCCTGAACACTGTTTCTCAAGAAGCCCGGTACCAGGTTTTACGCTTTTCTTGTCAAAAGAAATATCAAAGTCAGAACGCGGTGCCCTGTCAAATTTACCGCTCTCACAGACGATAATCTGTTTTTTAAGCCCAGGATATGCGTTGTCTGTGTCCTGAATATATGCTGCATTCATTCCTGTTCCAAGTATGAAGCCTATGTATGATGAATAGCGGTTTCCCTCTTCAGGACATGCAGCACCAGCCAAAAGTGCGGCAACAGTATCATTCAGCAGGGAAATTTTTACTTTTTTTGTCCATCCGTGCTCAGAAAGTGCCTTGGAAAGCTCTTTTCCGATGTGGCAGCCGACTACCTCAGGTGCCTTGATTTCCTTTGAGAATCCCAGGAGAATTCCGTCTCCCTCTTCGGTTATGGTCATTGGATATGAAAAGCAGAAACCTATATTTGAAGATTTATCCTTAAGATGCTCAAGATTGACGGCGAACTGATCAAAAAATTCCTTACGGGAGAGTTCCCTCTCAATACCAGGCATTTTTGTTTTTTCCATGAAATCTATGACCGGCTGACCTGCCTGATCAAAGGTTACTAAACATGAGCGGAAATTGGTACCGCCTGCATCTATTACTATAACGCTTTCTCCTGCCAGTTTTCTTTCAGGTGGAACACAGAATGTCTTTATCATGTCCTGACCGGCTTTGCGGCCTGATAGTCCCTCATGCATGTCATACAAAAGGGAATCTACAATCGGATTCATGTCAAAATTCAGCGGGAAATTATGCTTTTCCAAAAAAGCTGCTGCGGAATTATTCATCAAATAGCTCCTGTTGTTATTTTCCAAATATTATACCACACTTTACACTTTTGAACAATACAATTACAATGAACTTCATGACATTGGAAGAAGAATTGAAAAACAAGCTTAATCCTGAGCAGTACAGGGCTGTTACGACAATTGACGGACCGATACTCATAATTGCAGGTGCAGGAAGCGGGAAAACACGCGTAATCACATACCGGATAGCAAATATGCTGGAGAAAGGCATTCCTCAGAGCCAGATTCTCGCACTGACCTTTACAAACAAGGCCGCAAAGGAGATGGAGGACCGAATAAAGCAGCTTACCGGAAAAAAGCTCCAGAACCTTACGATAAGCACTTTCCATGCCTTTGGAGTACGGATTTTGAGGCAGGATATTGATAAAATCGGTTACAGGCCGAATTTTTCAATTTACGATGAGACAGACCGCTATTCGCTTATAAAGGAAACAGGTCGAGAGCTGAAATTTACGAATGATGCGCTTGATGTGTATAAAATCGGTGCCCTTTTCAGTGACATAAAGACAGGAAGAAAATACTTTACGGATGAAAACGATGCCTATAAAAAATTGTACGAGGGATATCAGGAGGGGCTTAGGCTGTATAATTCTGTTGATTTTGATGATCTTATAACACTCCCGATAAAGCTTTTCCGTGAGCATCCAGATGTTCTTGAGCAGTATAGGAACCGCTACCGTTACATCATGGTTGATGAATTCCAGGATACAAGCCACCAGCAGTATGAGCTGATGCACCTTCTTTCGAATAACAACGTGGCAGTTGTCGGTGATGACGATCAGAGCATCTATTCATGGCGTGGAGCAGACTACCAGAATATAGTCAATTTTGAAAAGGATTTCCCGTCAATGAAAGAAATCAGGCTTGAGCAGAATTACCGTTCTACAGGTACAATACTTGCTGCGGCAAACGGAGTCATCAAGCATAATACCAACAGAAAGGACAAGGAGCTGTGGTCGGGAAACGGTGACGGTAAGCCAATTGAACTGTTCATGCCGGAAAATGAGGCTGCGGAGGCAGATTTCATAGCTGAAAGCATACAGGGTATATGTGCGGAGGAAAAACGTAAATACGAGGAATTCGGGGTACTCATAAGATCAAATACACAGAGCCGCCCGATAGAAGAAGCATTTCTAGAGGCAAACATTCCCTATGTAATGAGCGGAGGAACAAGCTTTTTTGAGCGAAAGGAGATAAAAGACATTATTTCCTATCTGAGGCTGATTTCAAATCACGATGATGACATAAACCTCCTGAGGATTATCAACACTCCAAGACGTGGAATAGGCCGTTCAGCAATCGATGCAATCAATAAGGTTGCTGATTCGTTGAATTCTTCACTGTGGACTTCAATAGAGCAGATTTGTGCTTTGCCAGAGGATGCATGTCCAGTCACAGCCAAGACAAAAGCCTCTTTGCAGGAATTCCTTGATGTTATCGAAGGAAACAAGAGTATGCTTGGCGGTAATGGTCTTGGAAAAAAAGTACGTGCTATGGTTGATCAGATAGATTACTATGATTATCTCATCGGTGAAAACCAGAAAAGTGAGAAAGCAGCCCGCTTTAAGATGATGAATGTTGACAGTCTTATAAAAAGCATCGAGCAGTGGGAAAAAAATCCTGAGAATGAGGATACAAGCCTTTATGCGTATTTGAACCGCATTACTCTGCTATCCAGGGATGATCTTGATGACGGAGAGCAGGATTCTGGAAAAGTCAATCTGATGACTGTCCATGCAAGCAAGGGACTTGAATTTCCTGTTGTTTTCATCGCAGGAGCTGAGGAAGGCCTGATGCCTCATGCAAGGGCTGTCGAGGAAGGCGGTGATCAGGCAGTTGAGGAAGAACGGCGTCTTTTTTACGTGGCAGTAACCCGTGCTCGTGACAGGCTTTTGATTTCATCATGTGTCAACCGCAGAAAAATGAATCAAACGGTGGAATGCAAGCCAAGCCGCTTTCTTGATGAGATACCGGAACAGCTGGTTAAATACCATGAGCGTTCAAAAGAAGTGGATGCAGAGCAGGCACATGAGCTTCTACAGAACATGCTTAAAAGTTTTGCTCGTCCGCGTGTTCCCAAGCTGTAATATGATAAAGCCGTACTTTTCAGAATAAGAAAAATATGATATAGTCTATATTGAAATATGGAGGAACCATGAAAAGATTTAGTGTTTTTTTAACTTCTCTTTTGACAGCAGGAACCATTGCTTTTTTTTGTATTTCCTGTCAGACAACAGAGAATGCAGGTAAGGTAAAATCTCCCGAAAAAATTTCATCAAACCAAGAAAAGGATACAAACCTTAAGCCCCTTTTGGTAACCGAGCTTCCAACCATAACTTTCAGCGGGCAGGCCATCAAATATGAATGTGAATCACTTTATCTGAATAGTTGCACTGTGATTGAGGATCCTGCCGCAAGCCAGAAGTATTCGATAAGAATTGAAAATGAATCTTCAACTGCGCAGATAAAAGTACGTTTCCCGGCTGGAACCTATGAATGTATGCTTTCTGAGAAGGCTCTTGACAATAATCATGCATCATTCTACGTCTATATCGATGATAATCCGCACAGAATGTATCCCAGCAATCCTCCGTTAGGTACTTACGAGCTGACGACGCGCTCACCTGTCTATTTTACAATAGATGAGCCAAGGACCATATTGATTACAATAAGGGCAAGCTCTTCTAATAAAAAGGGCTCAACAGGTATGTATCTGGACTACATTCAGTTTGTAAGAAGGAAATAGGCTTTTTATTTTCCTAAATCTAGCATTCGGCGGTTATAGTCTGCCGGAGGTCTTTCAATTATGCTCCAGTCAAAATCAAGTACACCGTGCGGCGGGAACAATGGTTTAGGCTGAGGTTTTTTAAGCTTATGATTAAGCTCTATTATTTCCTCAATTGTCCTTGTACCGTCTGTCAATGTCAGGTAAGGTTCTCCAAATGCAAGTATTGTTGAGGTCCTTACCATGTAATGAATCTCATTTCCCTGTTCATCATGGATTGTTTTTTGAACTAGGATTGAATTCGTTGTATAAGGTTCAGGAAGAGAATCTGTTTTCTTGAGGTTCCTGATTTCTGTTCGTTTCCCAAGAGTGCATGTATAATTCTTATCGCCTACCCAGAGATGCTTTGGTACTGAATAAAGCTCACCATTGTCGCTGAAAGTCGCCACGGCATTCTCGTCATACTCCATGTCTGTTTCCCAATAACGCAGGGGATATACGGCCTCATCCGTGACATAATATGACAAAAGCTCCGTGTTTACTCTTGGACGGCTTATAAGGACACCGTTGGCATTTCCCACATCCTGCCAGTAACCCGCCAGAAGATTTCCCGATTCCATGACCGTTCCTTCCAGAAGTGAACTTGCAGGCACTGAATCTGAGTCCTCTGCTTTGATTGCAAAATTCAGGTAAAGTTTGTTCCCGATTACGGCTATAGGAACATGGTAGGTCTGCTCTCCCCCAAGTCGTTTCCCACCAAATTGAACCTGCATGTCCCATGCTCCAGAACACAGGTTTTCCGCTATGAGAATGTCTCCATCCTCCTGTACTGAAGTTATACCGTATTCCTCAGTAAAAAGCTCGTCTGTAAGGCTCACAAAGCGGATTTTAACTTCCTGTGCTGCTGCTGAGGTTCCTGCTGTGGCTGTATTTGAATCTCGAGGAATCTTTGCAGTGTATTCTGCACTTTCTGCTGCCCTGTCGTCATACCATTGATAAAATGTGCGCAATACAATCTGCGGAATGGCCTGCTGATTTGAATTTATATATCCTGAATCAAAAACCACGTAACGGTTGTAATTCTCCCAAATGCCCTCTAGCAAAAGGGGAACCTGACTTTCACTTTCCTGTGCATGGACAGGAAAAGCGGCAACAAGAGACAATGCTAAACTAGAAAAAAATAAAGACAGTTTCACTTTTTGAATATCGGCATTATGATATGTGGAACTTAACGCCTTAGTCTCCCCATTTTTCTTTGACAGTATCCCTAAGTGAGAAACGGATAATCTGTCTTTCCTCAAAGGCTTTTTGTATCAGAGAATCGATTTCCATTTCCTCATATATTTTTTTAGCTTCCTGAATATCTGCCCTAAGCACAGGATGTTTGGGACTGAAAAGTACGCAGCAGTCCTCATAAGGAAGTATAGAGGTTGAATATGTATCTATCTCACGGGCTGTATCACAGATTTCTTCTTTGTCAAGACCTAAAAGAGGCCTGTAAAGCGTATATTCTGCAAAAGACTCGGTTACAGCAAGGTTTTCAACAGTCTGACTGGCAACCTGACCAAGGCTTTCTCCTGTGATTATGGCATCTGCATGTATTCTCTGGCAGACCATGTTTGCGGCCTTCATCATACAGAGACGAAGCATCAGTGTTGCAAAAGGCTCAGGAGATTTTTTCTTTATCTGCATCTGCACGTCGGTAAAGGAAATAATGTTAAGATGTGTGTCATTCCCGTATTCACCGATTTTTTTAGCAAGTGTCTCAACTTTTTTCTGGGCTTCCTCAGAGGTATAAGGATATGAATGAAAATAAACACATTCAACCTTCATGCCCCTTCTCATCATCCTGTAACCTGCTACCGGACTGTCAAGGCCTCCGCTTAAAAGCAATAGTCCCTTTCCGCTTACACCGACTGGAAGTCCACGGCATGTTCTGTTCTGGGATGAATAGACATAAGCCTCCTGCCTGACCTCAACCTGTATTACAACATCGGGATTATGCACGTCAACGGAAAGAATACCCCGGTCAAAGGCTTCTGCTGCCGATTCCACGCATATTTCGTATGAATTGAGTGGAAAAGACTTATCTTCGCGTCTTGCCTCCACTTTGAATGTTTTATAACCCGCATCCCTTGCTTTTTCTGCAAGTTCTGTCACCGCACCCTTGATTGCATCGATGTTTTTCTCTACTGTGTTTACCTTTGCCCATCCTGTTATTCCAATAAGGTGGTTCAATACATACTCAACAGCCTCACAGGATTTTTCAGGACAGTCAATGTAAAGCCTTCCGGCTCTGAGCGTCACATGTGCTTCTACTGCTTCAAGAGCAAGTCTTGTGTTGTTTACAAGCTGTTTTTCAAAAACCTTAATGTTTCCGCCCTTTAACGTCAGCTCGCCTAATTTACCGATATACGTGCACATATAATCCCCTAGAACTGGTATTTGAATCCTATCGTAAAGTAATTGTTGATTTCATCCCTTAGGCCGTCTTCCCACCTTGAATGGAATTCTTCGACAAGTTCTTCTGCAGTATAAGTGCTGCCGTTGTAAGTATAATTATCTCCACTTACTTCTATGGCACTGCCCTGTCCTGGATAAAGGTGAGCATCCACTCCCCTGTTTTTGACCCATTCAAAGAGATAGCTTGCATTAAGGGAAAACTGTCCCCATTTAAATTTTTTGAATGAATAGTTCACGGAAAAACCTTCCTGAAGCACGTACATTTTATTTTTCTGAGTCAGTAAATTAAGCTGATTCCAGGCTGTATCGATGTGAGTTCCTATGTCTCCGTCATTTCCCATGTTTGCATGAGTGTTGATGCTGCCATCTGTAGAGTATGTTCCAGGTGCTGACTTAAGAAGAGCAATGGCTTCCTCTGTGGTGTAGCTTTCGCATACGTTTGCATGACGCATGAAAGATGACATAAGTTGTATGTGAAGAGGCGGAATCGGTATGAAATTAATTGTAAGTGCAATTCGGTCTGTGTTTGGCGGATACGATTGCCCGATAGGAACACCGTTGTTTGTATAGTTCTGAAAATTAAAGCAGTGGTTGGAAATCTCACAGTTTCTGTTAGGATCATCGTGATCCCAGTGAGAGTAAGTATAGGGAGTTATGATTGTATAATCCAGTGCAAGACGAGAACAGTAGGAGTCAACCGGAGTATAGATAATTCCGGTCTTAAAAGCCACACGTATCTTTGTATCAAAATCCAACTTAACTATATCATCAACGCTCAAATCGTCTACAAAAATATCTGTCGCCCATAAAATACCATTATACGGACGGTATTTTATTACAAGCCCCATCTGAAGATTATCATTGAATCCTCCAATCCCCTGGGCAACCATGAAAGGAACAGGAATAAGGTAAGATGGATCAAGCCTGCGGCCAAAAACTATGGTCTCATAATACGCAAGGGAAAGTTGCGGCAGAAACTTGAATTCCAGTGCATGAAATGCCATGTATTTATCAGGAGTAAGATCTCCTCCGTCATAGCTTAAGGTAGCACCTATCGTTGAATATTGTTGAGTATAGGACCATTTTGGATTGACTGTTGTAAATGAAAAATTTGTGCGGTGATATGAGTTGTCATTAAGGGCAAGTCCAGAATTAAGGAAAGGCCCGTAGCCAGAGCGGTAAATTCCAATCTGGGCAAAAATATTTTTTGTTCCCACAGCGAGAATATCATTCATATCAAGATATACTTCTATAGGACCGACAGAGGCGGCGTCATGCAGACCGTCATGATGATCATTTTCATATATGGGAAGGTAGCTAGACACATTGTTGTTATACGCGGCAAGACCGATTTTATATCCAATGGAAACAAATTCGTCAAAAAGGGAAATATCTCCGTTTATATCTGGGTAGACTGAAACATGTGCATCGCCAAAACCGCTTTTCTCGGCATCCTTTTTATATGTCAAGTCGGTTTCAAGAGAAACGTTCCACGGTTTCCCTGTGACTTTTTCCCAGTACATCTCAGCATTATTTTTATCCCTTTCATTTCCTTTTTCAATAACAGTCTGAAGAATGTCCCTTATGTTTTTTATTGGAAAGGGTCTTAGAGGTGGAACCTCATCAATCAATCCCCGAATTTCCCAAGCCTCGACAAGAGTATAGAAAGTATCATCAGGATCAACACTAACCTGAGCGAAGAGTGGAATTGAAAACATGATGGAGCATAGAATGATAAAAAAACTTCTTTTCATTTGAATAACCTCTTCAAAACTAAATGTGAGCTGAATGCGATTTCACCGCCACACTCAAATTTTCCTGCTTGATTGCTGTGGTTGAATGTGAATGTGAATGACGGCTGTAAAGTCAACGATAGGTATGGTGTCGGGCAATATGAGCCTCGTAATGAGATTGTATTTATATATTCTGGTGTTCCGCTTGGTGCAAGCCATGACTGCTGCTCTTTTGCATACTCCAGTCCGCCTGCTTTTCCAGAATCAGGATACACCCAGTGCTCTAGATCTGGATCTCTATCTGTACCGCCCCAGCTGAGTTCTGGAAAATTGTCAAAAACCTTTGTTCCAGAATACTGCCCTGCTGCCTTAAAGAGATAGCTTCCGGCAAGACTCCATTTGTCAGGAATCTCATAACCGAACGTTAGCTTTCCAGCGATTGTGTCAGGACCAAGCGGTGTTCCTGTCCATTCATAAATACTGTCCATATCTCCGATGTTTTCCCTGTAAGTGCGGACAAGGCTCCAGTTGGGACCTTCTTTTATGTACATATAGGGATCTGTGTAGACACCTTCAAGCCAACCGTGAAAATATCCTTCTTTGTATGGATAATAGAGTTCGGCTCCTAGCTGAAGGGAAATTGCATTTGGCGTAGTATCGCTTGGCCAGTTGACTTTCTCATAAACAGTCTGCCACTGATCCTGTGCAAAAAGACCGTAAAACCTCAGATATTTTACAGGAACATAAGTAAGCATGAAGCACATATAGGCACATACATTGGTTTCATGTCCTCCATAGTCTTCCCATGCCGCTGTTCCGTGGAATACTGTAAGTGGATTAAAGAACCTGAGCTCTAAAGGAGCATTGACAAGCATGGATTACATGACAGTGAACTGTACTTTATTAAAAAAGCGGACATCAAACCTGTGCGTGTACATGTATTTGTCAACGTTGAATTCTGTGACA
This sequence comes from Treponema sp., assembly GCA_017613485.1. The sequence goes on along the minus strand of JAGADS010000009.1, from coordinate 10,175 downwards.
TTCATGTTGTAGCGGATATTGGGTGAGAAGATTTCAAGGTTGAACCAGCTTGAGTCTGTAAAGTATTCACTCATTATTACACTGCCAGTCAATGTTCTTCCGATTGACTGAGGACCAAGTCCGAGCCTGAAATTTATTCCTGTCGTATCGTTAAGGAACAATCCTGTGCTGCCATAACCGTAATGTGGAAAGTTTATGTCAAAGTAGCCCGGAAGATACGGTACGTTCACATAATTGTCATCATGATTGAAAGTGCATTTGTTGTCTGAAAGAATTATTCCTGTTGAAAGGGTAAAATAATCACCTGCCATAAAGTATACTGGAAGGTCAATGAAAGGTTTTTTACTGTAGCGGTCATATACCCAGTCAAGCTCATCATTTGTCTTGTAATATCCCTCAAGGTTTACCTCTGGATCCATGCCGAAAGAGATTATGCCGAAATTATAGGACATTGAACCGTTTGCTATGTAATCCATAATCCTGTCATAGTTTTTTTTGCCTGCAATACTTAAATTGTCATAATCAACCTGCGAAAGATATACCTGAATTTCTCCGACAGTAAGTGGGGCCTGATCTGCAAAAGTGGAAATCCCCTGCTCCATCGTTACGGAATTCAAGGCGTCATAAATCCAGCTGTCACTGAAAACAAGTTCCTGCTTCCCTCGTGGAGATGAAAAAACTGAATAAGAGAAGACAAAAGCAGATAATGAAATGATAATAATTTTTTTGAGTAATTGAGGTACCTTTATCATAGGGCAATAGTACTCCATTCTTGCGAAATAAGCAAGTATTCAGTATAATGGGGTATGTTTAATAAGAGACAGGGAGGAATTAATGACGGCATCAGAAAAGCTTGACGTTTACAATCTGCTCAAGACTGCATCGGCACAGATTCTGGGATACGATTCAAGGGAATTTTGTGGAAGCATTCCAGAATTTACAGATGACCCGAAGTCTGCTGAAGCCGTCTCGTCAGATGAAGCTCCTGTCCAGAACAAGTCCAAGGGTGCCACACTGGAATCCATTGCCAGTAAAATCTCTGCCTGCCAGAATTGCATCCTTTCTAAAACCAGAAACAATACAGTTCCGGGAGAAGGAGTCTCAAATCCACTGGTCATGGTAATCGGAGAAGGTCCCGGGGAAGAAGAGGATAAGACAGGCCGTCCTTTTGTAGGAAAAGCCGGACAGCTTCTTGACAAAATGCTTGCCGCCATAAAACTTGACAGAAACAAGAACTGCTTCATAGCAAACATTGTAAAATGCAGGCCTCCTAACAACCGTGTTCCGGAACAGCAGGAAGCCGATGCATGCTCTGGATACCTTGCCGCACAGATCCATATCCTTAAACCACGTGCAATCCTCGCAATGGGAAGGACCGCCGTTCAAAACCTTATGAAAACCGGTCAGGGAATCAACGCGCTGAGGGGAAAATTGCAAGACTACAACGGCATACCGCTTATGGCAACCTATCATCCCTCTGCCCTTCTTCATGATGTAAGCCTTAAAGCCCCGGCATGGCAGGACCTCAAGGCATTCCGTGAACTGCTGCTGAAAATTCAACCTGACTATGAGGCATAGAGGAGATTGATTTGAGCCGCTATATCGATGTCGTGCTGAATGTTCCCCTGAACCAGGCCTTTACCTATCGGGAGGTTCCCCTAAAAGAAAATGAGGAAATACCGTCATCAGATTCTCTTTTCGGACTGAGGGTTGAAGTAAGATTCGGAAATCGTAAACTGACTGGGATTATCTGTGCCGTATACGATGAGTTACCTAAAACTTGTGCGGTTACAGAGGATAAAATTCGTCCGGCAGTAAGGTATATAGACAAGAAACCGATTGTGACCCATGAGCTTTATGAAATGGCCCGCTGGATAAGCTCATATTATATATCTTCAATCGGGGAGTCATTGTTCTCGATGATTCCCTCGGGACGCCGTGAAACCGACTCTTCAAGCTTCTCTTTTTCAGAGGATGAGACAAGCTTTAAGAAATGCAACTTGAGCGTAGAGCAGGAAAACGCAGTAAAAGGCATTCTGGAGGACAACGAAAACCATTTTCATTATCTTTATGGAAAGACAGGAAGCGGAAAGACAGAGGTATTTTTAAGGTGCGCTGAGGCGGTTTTGGCACAGGGAAAAGGTGTAATATATCTTGTTCCTGAGATTGGGCTGACCCCCCAGGTCGTGCAGGCGGTTGTCCAGCGTTTCGGGGATACGGCGGCGGTTTTACATTCCCAGCTTACACCAAGCCAGCGTCTTGGAGAATGGAAGCGCATACTTGAGAAAAAAGCCCGTATTGTCGTTGGTGCCAGAAGTGCGGTTTTTGCACCGATACCTGAACTTGGAATGATTATAATTGATGAAGAGCATGACGGCTCGTACAAGGCAGGAAACAGCCCTAGATATCATGCAAGACAGGTTGCCATGTACAGATGCTCAAGACTCAGGATTCCACTTGTAATGGGCTCTGCCACCCCCTCTGTTGAAGCGTTTCAGGCAATGGAGGACGGAAGCATAAAAAAGCATACCCTGGGAGAAAGGCTTGCAGGCGGGAAAATGCCGGATATAAGGAGCATTAACCTGAGCCTAAAGAAATCAGGAAGCTGCCTTAGCAATGAGCTTATAGAGGAGATTAACAGGACACTTGCAGAAAAAAGACAGGTAATCCTTTTCCTTAACCGAAGGGGATTCACTCATTTTTTCCATTGCGGATCATGCGGTTTTGAGATGAAATGCAAGAACTGCTCTGTATCCATGACTTACCACAAGTCGGAAAACCGCTTAAGATGCCATTATTGCGGGTACAGCATACAGCCACCTACACAATGTCCCAAGTGCGGATCCCTGGATGTGGGGTACAGGGGATTCGGTACAGAATACATTGAGTCAGAAGTCAAGGCGAAATTTCCCCATGCACGTCTTGTCCGCGTGGATACAGATTCTGTCAGTCACAAGGGGGAACTTCAGCAGAAACTGTCTGATTTCAGGGATGGTAAATATGATATTCTTCTTGGAACCCAGATGGTTGCAAAGGGCTTGAATTTCCCGTCACTTCAGCTTGTCGGAGTTGTTCTGGCTGATACCGCTCTTCACATGCCGGATTTTAGGGCCGCGGAAAGGACTTTTTCCATGATTACGCAGGTTGCGGGGCGCGCCGGAAGATATTTCCCGGACGGTAAGGTATTGGTGCAAAGCTACAGTCCTGACATGCCTCCGATAGCACTTGCCGTGACGGGTAACATCGATGACTTTTACAGTCAAGAGCTTGAGCAGCGGAGAATTCTTGGATTTCCGCCGTTTTCAAGGCTTTTGAGGCTTATTTTCCGCTCATCAAGGCAGGATGCCGCTGAACAGGCTGCCGGGAGTGCGTTTTCTATCTTGAATTCATGCATGGAGGACGGATGCTCCATATTGGGACCATGCGAGTGTCCGATAGCTATGGTCGCAGGAAACTACCGTCAACAGATTCTCCTAAGGGGAAATAAAATAGGTCCGCTTCAAAAAATGGCTTCGCATCTTGTAAAAGACTATAGTGCTCCGAATCATGTGTATATCGAGGTTGATGTTGATCCGGTCTCACTTCTTTAGCTTGACATTATTACACATGCCGCCTTATGCCGTCGAATTTCACCTCCCACAAAAAAAGGCCTGTCGGAGGTGCCGTAAACACTGCTTTTGAACGGTCACGGCTTTCAAGTATCGCCTTGAAATCACATGCCTTCTTACCTTCACGTTCAAGTGTAATAAGCGTACCTGTAATTGAACGCACCATTTTCCATAAGAATGCGTTTGCCTCAATCTCAAAGACAAGAATATCACCCTGATACTCAAAGGAGGCTTTCTCAATATATCGGAAAGTCGAAAGGCTCTGGTCCCCTGCTGCTGTAAAAGTGGAAAAGTCAATCTCACCTTTAAGGATGGAGCACATTTCGTTCAGCGTGTCAAGATTCGGATGATGCCTTAGTTTCCAAACATAACGCATGTCACGTGCTTCAGGCAGGCTTGTGTGCATGAAATAGCGGTATGTCCGTGAGGTGGCATCAAAACGGGAGTTAAACGACTCATCCTTTATGTCTGCCCTCATTACCCGTATATCATGTGGAAGAAGACCGTTGATGGCCCGTATATAGTTTTCAACAGGAATATTATCTGAAGGAGACATAAAGTTTGCAGCCTGACCGTGTGCATGAACACCGCTGTCTGTCCGTCCTGAGCCGTACAGCTTGATTTTCTGCCGGAACATTTTTTCAAGAGCAAGCTCAATCTCGCCCTGAACGGTTCTTACTGGTTCTCCCTGTGCTGCCTTGTCCTGCCGCTGCCAGCCGCAAAAATCTGTTCCGTCATACGACAGGGTAAGTAGAATGTTAGTCATCCTGATTCAAGATATTGTTTGAGGAAAGCTCCTTGCCAAGCTTGTCATAAAGGTTCTTTGCAAGCTCCAGCAGAGGTCCCGGTTTTTCCTTGCTTGATTTACCAAGGCCGAAAATACGTGCAATAGCCTTTTTATGCTCATCCAGGCGTTTTAGGCGTAATTCAAGGTCTTTTTTCTGACCATATTTGTATTCAAGAAGACCGGTTATGTAGATTACTCCGTCATATCCGTAGTTTTTGTCAATATCAGGACCGAAATTTGAAACAGGCTCAATTGACTCAATGCGTCCGGTTTCATTTATGAGTGTCTGCTGATAGAAAAACAGTGCCTTGCGGTAGAACACCTGAGCGACATACTCAAAATTATGTCCGGGGCACAAAAGGTCAAGATCCTTGCACATCCATGCAAGACGGAGACAGATCTGTCCCCTTTTGAACGTCGGAGCATATCCGATGTCAACTTTCTCATAGCAGAGCAATGCCATATAGTACATGGCGGCGCCATCGTAAAGGCTTCTGTTGTCCGTGAGGTTGTAATACGGGAAAAGGTTTTCTACAGTTGCAACACGCTTATCCTCGTCCTCGTAAAGACGGCTGAGGGTTGCCTCATCCTTTATGTCAACAAAATCCTTCCAGTAAAGTGCCGTATGACAGTGCGGACAGCATCCTACCTCATAAATCGGAGGGAAAACGCGTCCGAATTTCTTTGAGGGCTCAAATACACGATGGAGTTCATCCGTAAGCGGACCTGCTATCATGCGGCCTCCACCCTTGTGCATGACCTCTTGGGTAAATTCTTTATTGCAGACTTTGCATAGAACTTTTTCCTTTGCCCAATAAGTTACCGGACCTTTTTTCTCTGATTCTGTGACTTTTGTTGTAACCATTGCTTACACCTCTTTTTCTATAACAACATACGCAAGAGCGTATTCTTTTTCATGACTCAACGACAGATGAATCTTACTGTTTTTTCCGCAAAGCCCGTCTGTAACTGATCTGGCCTTGTTTTCCAAAAACAGATCCGGTTTGCCGTTTATATTTTTTTCCACATGGATGTCACTGAGCTCAAAGCCCCTTAATCCAGTTCCCAATGCCTTGGAGAATGCTTCCTTTGCTGCAAAACGAACAGCATAATACTCACAAAGTCTCTGTTCTGACATGGATTCAGATGCAATCTCTTTTGGATGAAAATACCTCTTGATAATATCGGGATTTTTTATCCATTTCTGCAATCTTGATATACAAACTATATCACAACCTATGCCAAAAATCATCTCTTAAACCTTAAGGATTGGAAATTACAGGCTGCAATTCCTCGGGAGGAAGAGTCTGCTCCTGTTCAATAAGCTCTGCTGAGGAATTTTCCGGAATTTCCTCGTTAATTTCCTCCATGGAAGATTCAATTTTCAGATGGACTGAATGGAATGACTGTGCGTCAACCTGTATTCCAGAAGGAACCGTTATATCAATCGGAATATCATATTCACCCGCTTCTGTCACCGAAGAACAGTTGGCAAGGGCAAGAATCTGGCTTTCACTCAGGCGTTCAAAGGCAAGGACTGTCCCCGTAAGGTTAAGGCTGACTGAAAATGGACCGTTTGCAACATAGAGGGTATCCGGTAATCCTATGAATGTAACCTGAACCTGAGAGAAAGTAGTTGAAGTTTGCGACTGTACAAGATCAACCGTCACTTTAACGTTCTGAGTCTCTTTTAATGTCAGATATTGATTTTCATTTATCAAGGGAACATCATATTCAGTGCTTCGGTAGATTCCATCTATGTCAATGGCCCCAGTATATATCTGGCTCAGGCTGTCAACGATGCTTCTTGGTCCGTCTATCCTGGCATAAGTCGGTAAAACCGTGACAGACAACACTTCATAACCACGTGAAGGAGTTCCCACTATCGAAGTCTTAACCGGCAGATACTTGAATTTCTTTTCCTCAACCGTTGTCTTGATATTCTCTGGAACAGATGTTATCTCAAGAGGATCCATCAGCTTAAGTCTTGGGCTTGTCTCAATCAGGACAGGAAAATCAAAAGTGCCTTCCTCTGTCTGTGAGCTTATGTCAATATAGGCGTTCAGGTCGTCTTCGTTTATACCTGCCAGCTGCTCCTGTTTGGCATGGACAGTGACCTTTACGGATTTTATTGCATTTTTATCAGTTGCACACGTCATCTGCCCGTTTTCTACAGTTGAAACCAAAAGAGTAAATGTTTTTTTGTCAAGAAGAGAAAGGTTATAGAAAAAATAAAGCAACAATGCCAGTGCAAGACATATTACCTTTGCCGGCCAGTTATTCAGAAGTTTGTCAAGAAGCTGCCTGATTTTCATCTTCTGCACCTCCCTCTTCTTCTTTTTCTGTCTTTACTGAAAGTAGTCTGGTTAAATCACTTGTCAGCTGGCTCATGGAAAGGTCATAATGTAAGACCGAATCATAGGCAAGGCTTATGGCACCTGTTTCCTCACTGACTACAAGGACTACACTGTCCGAAACCTCGCTTGTTCCCAAAGCCGCACGATGTCGGGTTCCGTATGTTTTTTTTATGTCATACTGTTCGCTTAACGGCAAAAAACATCCTGCTGCAACGAGCCTGTCATCCTGAATGACGCATGCACCGTCGTGTAGCGGAGTATCGAAAACAAAAATAGTTACAAGGAGACTTGCTGATATTTTTGCATCAAGTTTTTCTCCCGTGTCGGATATATTCTCAAGTTTTGTTTTGCGTAAAAAAACTACGAGCATACCTCTTTTTTGCTTTGAAAGGGTGTCAGCGGCAAGAAGCACGTTCTGTATTGTATCGCTTGAATATAGTGTCTTTTTTCTGGAATTGAACCATTCAACCTGTCCAAGCTTTAAGAGTATTTTACGGATTTCCGGCTGGAAAACAAGTACAAAACCCACAAGAAGAGCCGGTGTAACGAAAGTAAGAAGCCATTTTACTGTGGTAAGATCAAAAATACCGACGACAGCGTATGCAACGGCAATAATAATAGCTGCCTTTAAAATCTGGGCAGAATTTGTCCTGATAATCAGCTCATAGCCCTTGTAAAGCAGAAAAAAAAGAACTCCCACGTCAAGGACAGGTCTTATGTAATCATATATGCGTAAAAGACTTTCGATTCCGTTCATCAAAACTCCTGTTTTCTTTCTGTACTGCAAAGGATTCCGCTTTCAATACCAAGGGCATTCATTACATTGAAAGTATCGACACAGGGAGCAACATCATGCACCCTTACAATTGATGCTCCATACAAAAGTGAAAAAAGATTTGCGGCAAGAGTTCCATAAAGTCTTTCGCCAACCTCACGTCCTGTAATCTGACCGATGCAGCTTTTTCTTGACAGCGCCATGAGCACTGGATATTTACCATTGCAGAGTGAACCGCATTTCTTTATAAGCTCAATATTCCCCTCAAGATTCTTAGCAAATCCGATTCCCGGGTCAATTATGATTTTTTCCTGCTGAATTCCGGAGATTAGGGCATAATCAACACGTCCCTGCAGATAGGAGTTAACCTCTTGGAAAATATCCTCATAATATGTGTAATCCTGCATGTTTTCCGAACTTCCCCTTTTGTGCATGAGTATTACCGGAATCCTTTTTTCCGCGGCATAAGATGCAATTTCCGGATCATCTTCAAGGGCTGAGACATCGTTCAGTATATCCGCACCTTCCTCGAAAGCGGCTTTCATCACGTTCTTTTTTCTTGTGTCAATTGAGATTGGTATATCTGAATGTTTTCTTATTTCCCTAATGACAGGCACTATTCTTTCAATCTCTTCCTTTTCGTCTACGTAAGCAGCCCCTGGTCTTGTGGATTCTGCTCCAAGGTCAAGAATGTCTGCTCCTTCGTCAATCAACTTAAATGCAAGTTCTTGATTTCCCCGGCTTTCAGGATAAAAACTGTCCGGAGTGCAGTTTACAATTCCCATTACAAAAGCAGGCCTTTCTGTTTCTATGGTTCTTTGAGCAAGCTTAAGTTCCCTTTTTCTCATACTGAATTACCCTTTCTGCAATGGATTGTGGTGAAAGTCCCCCACATTCAAGAATCTGTTCCCTGTTTCCATTATGGCAGAATTTATCTGGAAAAGCAATCACATCTACATTTTTTTTGCCATTTAAAAGCAAAACACGTGAAATATGTTCTCCAATGCCTCCCTCTAAAACTCCGTCTTCAATAATCAGGATAAAATCATAATCCTTTGCAATATCAAGAAAATATTTTTCATCAAAGGGTTTTATAAACCTCAAGGTGTAAATATCGGCTGATATTCCGCTTAAAAGCAGGGAACGTGCTGAAGTAAGAGTCTCGCTGTATATTCCTCCGGTACAGACAAGAAGGACGGAGAAAGGAGACTGTTTTTTCTCAACAGGATTATCCATAAATGCAGTGCTTACAGCAGGAGCAAATTCATCATTTTTTACAAGAATGCCACGCCCTGGTTCAATTTTATTTGAAAAAGCCGGAATTTCGGAAGGACATGAAAGCTTAGGCCAGCGCAGCATTACAGGTCCTTTTGCATTAAAGACCGCCCAGTCCATGCAGATATTAAGATCATTCTGTGATACCGGTGAAAGAATCGTAAGGTTCGGGACAGGCCTGAAAAGCGCAATGTCAAATATTCCCTGATGTGTTTCACCGTCATCAGGAACTGCTCCTGCCCTGTCAAGTGCAAAGATGACATGCCTGTTCTGAAGGGCCACATCCTCAATAACCTGATCAGCTGAACGCTGCATGAAAGTTGAGTAGATGGCAACAACCGGTATCATGCCTCCTGCCGCAAGAGCCGCTGCAAAAGTCACCGCATGTTCCTCGGCTATGCCCACGTCAAAAAAACGTTCCTTATATCGCCTGGAAAAAGCATCAAGACCAGTTCCCTTTGCCATGGCAGCAGTAACAGCAGCTATCCTCTCATCCTTTTTCCCAAGCTCGAGCATTTTTGAACTGAATGACTCGGTAAAGCTGAGGGTATCAAATTTTTCGACAACGCCGTCACTTGTATTAAACGGGCCTATCCCATGAAATGTTGCTGGATCATTCTCTGCCGGGCTGTATCCCCTGCCTTTTCTGGTAACCACATGAACTACGACAGGACGCGGAATCTTTGAAACCTTTTTGAACATTGTTTCCATCTGTCTGATATTATGACCGTCAAGGGGACCTACATACTCAAATCCCAGATCAACAAAAAGATTGTTTGTCAAGAGGAGTCCTTTTAAACCTCTCTTGAATCTGTATATGAATTTACCCAGATGATTTTTTGAATTCGGAATAAGATCCACTGCCCTGTCAATTTTATGTCTGAGTTCCTGGTATGGACGGGACATAGAGAGTTGTGAAAGATATCTGGATATTGCACCTGTATTGGGGCTTATAGACATCTGGTTGTCGTTAAGCACGACTATAAGGTTTTTTGAAAGCTGGCCTGCATGACTCAGAGCCTCAAATGCCATTCCTCCTGTTAACGCCCCATCACCTATTACGGCAACAACCTTGTCATTCCTGCCCTGTAGCCTCCATGCCGCCAATAGTCCAAGTGCAGAAGAAATAGAGGAGGATGCATGACCTGCGTCAAAAAAATCATGGGGACTTTCTGAGATGCGTGTAAAGCCTGAAATGCCGTCTTTCTGTCTTAGGGTTGAAAAAGAATCATATCTTCCTGTAAGGAGTTTGTGCGGATATGACTGATGGCTTACATCCCAGATAATGGCGTCTTTTGGGCTGTTAAAAACCCTGTGGAGTGCAATTGTCAGTTCAACAATACCCAGATTGCTTGCAAGATGACCACCATTTT
>JAGADS010000101.1 GCA_017613485.1 Treponema sp. | reverse complement strand
TGGAGACAAAGAGACCAAGGGATTGATGGACGATCCAGAGCTTGAGGGCGTGACCCTTATGCTTTGCGATGACAACCACGGAAACCTGCGTACAGTACCCACCGAGCACATGCGGAGCCACAATGGCGGATATGGAATGTACTATCACTTTGACTATCACGGATGGCCTTTCAGCTATGAATGGGTAAACACGAATTATCTTCCCAAGGCACGTGAGCAGATGAGCGCTGCATATAAGTTTGGAATACGCGAGCTTTGGATTGTGAACGTGGGTGACATTCTTACAAATGAATTCCCGCTTTCATATTTCCTGAACCTTGCATACGATTTTGAAAAATATGATTCCGACGTCAAGGCATACTGCGACAAGTGGTTTGAATCCCAGTTCCCGTATTTTACCGAGGAGCAGAAGAAAGAGGTGGCGGACATTGTTTTTGAATCCAACAAGATTTCCAATATGTGCCGTACCGAATGTTTGAGGAATGACACTTTCCATCCGGTGAACTTTGGAGAAAGCGATTTTATTCTTTCAAGGGCAGAGTCATTGATTGGACGTACACAGGCACTAAGAAAACTTGTTCCACAAGAGCAGGATGCAGGATTTTTCAGCCAGGTGTATCTTCCTGTCGTGGGCACGATGAATGTAGTCCGTATGCAGCTCTACAGCGGAAAGAATTTCTGGTTTGCACGTCACAGTTCGGTTGCGGCCAACATCTATGCGGACAAGGTTCGTGCATGTTACAAGACGGACAAGGCTCTGGTGGAAGAATGTGACAGAGTCGGTGGCGGAAGATTCTACGGAATGGCATGGTCTGAGCATTTCGGTTTCAGGAACTGGTGTGAGGCAGAGAACAATTATCCTGTCTATGCTTACGTTGAGCCTACAAGAAAGAACCGTGCTGTTTTCTGGATTGAAGGAAATGAGTTTACGACTTCAGGACAGGACTGGACGGTGCAGAAACTTGATGTTGACGCATTCAAAAATCCTGATGTAAGTGAAACATGCGTGAACATAGCATATTGCAACGAAAACAGAATTGATTTTGAGATAAGCTGTGATGCAAAGTGGATTGACTTGAACCTTGAGAAAAAAGAATGTCTTGATGTTCTTCACATAAAGATTGACCGCAAGAAAATTGCAGCCGGAAGCGAGCAGAAAACTTCAATTAAGTTAGACGGGAATGACGGACGTGGTGCAAAGATTCATGTCAGTGTGAATATCGATGCCCAGTGTCCAGAGTTGAATTATCCACAGGGAACTTTTGTGCAGACAACAGATTACGTCAGCATTGAGGCTCCTCATTTTGTGCGTTCATCCGGTTTTGATATTCTTGAGCGCTATGGAAAAACTTTGGGTGCGGTTAAGGCAAAGGATATTGTCGCAAGTTTCGCTCCTGATTCCGCGGATGCCCCCTTTGTTGAATATGCCTTTGCATTGGATGAGGCCAGACTTGAAAAATCAGACGGCGTGATGGCATTCGATTTTTACATGAATCCGTCAAATCCAGCATACAAGGACAACAAGGTTCAGTTTACTGCAGAGGTGAACGGCAAGCGTATCCTAAAGGATGCAGTGGACAGCGGGAAATTTGCCGTGGGAGACAATCAGCAGCCGTGGGGAAATGATATTACAAACAACATCCGTGTTGCAACGGTCTTTGCGGAATGTAAACCAGGCCTCAACATGCTCAAAATAAGTCCTGTGACTCCGAACATCGTGCTTGAGAAAATCGTAATCCACGAGGCAAACAAAGCCATGCCGTATTCATACCTTGGAGCCCCGGAGACATACAGGATATTGTAGACTTGAGATGTCTTTCAGTCCGGTAATGTTTTTGTTTTCCTGTCATGTTAAGTACCTCATAAATGCGTATTAGGTTCCTCATTTTGGTATTGCAGAATATTTTTAATGCGTTATGATTTGGCTCATGAGGTTTTTTATGAAAAGATTTTTATCTGTAATTTTACTTGTGTTGGCTCCGATGTGTTTTGCACAGGAGGGTTTGGAGGCTTCCAGAATTCAGCAGCTTGATGATTATCTTAATCAGATAACAGAAGCATATCACATACCTGGAATGGCATTCTTTTTGACAGATTCTGATCATGCTCTTATGGAAAAAACTTACGGCGAGTGTACGGATATGAACCGGCAGTTCTTTATAGGATCAATGAGCAAGTCCTACACGGCCCTGTGTGTAATGCAGCTGGTTGAAAAAGGCCTTGTGAATCTTGATGAGGATATATCCGTTTATCTCTCAGACTTTCAATTTGAGAAAAAAGTCACCGTGCGTTCACTGTTGAATCATACAAGTGGCTTTGACACTCATGCCAGGCTTCACAATGTCAAGGTGACGGATTCCTATGGAAGATATGAGTATGCGAATGTGAATTATGATTTGCTCGGAAAAATAGTTGAGTCGGTGAGCGGCATGTCATTTGAGAATTATATCCAGAAAAATGTCTTTGAGCCTCTTGGCATGTCAGACTCAAAGGCAAATGCATGGAAGACAAAGGACAGCCCTAATCTTTTAAAAGGCAACAGGAATTATTTCGGTTTCTTTAAGCAAGGTGATGCGGTTTTCCCGAGTGAAAAATCATGGTTCCATGAGCCAGCAGGTTATATCGCATCAACACCAGATAATCACGAAAGATATTTGAGGATGTACCTTAACGGCGGACTTACGGAAAACGGTGACAGAATCATATCTAAGGAAACAATAGATTCCATGTGGTATGAGAATGTAACGATTGGTGATGATGAATATGATGCCTATTATGGCAAGGGCTGGAATTACATGAACTGGAAAGGACAGGACATGGTTTTCCACGGAGGTCAGGTTGAGAACGGAATCACCTACATGTATATTCTGCCTGATAAGCAGCTGGCTGTGTGCTTCATGATAAATGCCAGCGATGAGTTTGTGCTGAACAATCTTATGGACAGTGCAATCTGGAACACCATCTCAATCATAAGAGGTGAGCCTGTGGAGGAAGTGAGCCGGAATAAATATGTCCTGCTTCATCTGCTGTATGATGCCGTCTATCTTTTGATAATATGCATTTCTCTTTTCATTTTGATCAGGGCCATTAAATATCGTCGTGCTGATCAACAGAGCAAAAAAAGATGGATAGGAAAAATCAGTCTGGGTGTCATCGCCTATATCCTTTTCCCCGTGTTCCTCTTGACGTTCTCAAAGATTCTGCTGGACACTCCTCTGTGGGTTGTGAGATTGTTTGTGCCTGATTTATTCATCGTGCTTTTGGTCTCGGCATGCCTTGCGTTCATCGGTGGAATAGTAAAGATTTTTAAGGAGATTCAGGTATGAGAAATAACAAAATCCGTGAAACATGCCCTGCCTCCCGATGTTTCAGTTGAATAGCAGAACAACGCAAACCTTACGCCGACAAACTGATCAAGGGTGTAGCGGAGTTTAACTGGTTTTCCGAATTCACAGTAGGTCCCGGTATCTTTGTTAAAAAAACTGAACCTGACGTTTTCCTTCTCATGCTCCAGACTGAATGTGGCTTTGAGTTCTATCTTTGGAGAAGAAATGTTTTTCTCCTCGATTATCACAGGCGCATCATCGTCATGGACACCCATTGCCCACTGTGAGTATGGAATCTTGTGCTCGGCTTCCACCAGTTTAAGCTGACCGTTTTTACGTGTGACACCGATAAAACCATATTCACCTTCAAGTGCACAAAGTCCTGCCACATCTCCATCGTTAATGTCAGAGGCATCAAGTGTCACGCTTCCTGAGCAATGTTCCGTGAAAGTACGCTGAGTCAAAGTGTTTGCTGCCTGAACTATGTTTCTGCAGATTTTGTCTGTCACTAAAGTAAAAGATGACGGATTTACGCTGACAAGTCTTTTATCAGGAATATGATTCCACTGCCATGCGGGATTTGTAAAATCATTGCTATAAAGCGGCTTGTATTTATATTCAGGGTTGTTGTCGGGAATGCTAACAGCAGAAGATTCCTCAGCATCGAACACAGGGAAACCGTCTTCAAATCTGACAGGCACTAATACTGGAATCCTTCCCAGTGCACCATGATCCTGAAACACAATTGAATGCCAGCTTCCATCCGATGCCTGAACAATTCCACCCTGAGCCGTTCCGCTGTTCCATTCAGCTAAATCAGAACACAGCACATCCCCTCCAGTATATGGTCCTTCAATTCTATCGGAGACAAAACATGCTTCTGTCCTCATCTTGCCTTTTGGAATATGAATCAGGAAAACATAATATCTGCCGTTGATTTTATAAAAATGACTTCCTTCATATCCAAGGATTACTTTGTCCGGATCATCGCAGATTATCTCTTTGTGTATTCCCCCATACTTTGGACCTGATAAATCTTCATTCAATTCCGTAAGTGTGATTTTCATATTTCCGCTTACACAGTAAACTTTTCCGTCATCATCAAAAAGAAGCGACATGTCATGGTAGAAGCCGTGGATTTCTGATTTATGCCATGGACCTTCAATTTTGTCCGCCGTGTAAAGATAAGTCTTGTGCGTGTCATTTGCCACAAAGCTGACATAGAATTTTCCGTCATGATAACGCAGGCTCGCCGCCCACATTCCCTTTCCGTAGATTCCCTTGTTGTCTTTTAATGTCTGCCCCTCTGTTGCCTCAAGCTCGTCGTAAACATAAGAAGCATGTTCCCAGTCAATTAGATTATATGAACGGAGAATGACACAGCCCGGCATAAAGTGCATGGTCGTGCTTACCATATAATAAACGTCGTCAACACGAATCACATCGGGGTCAGGAAAATCAGCGGGAATAATGTATCTGCTCATGATGAATACAAGTATAGTTTGAATGATTGTTGTTGTCAAACATAAAATAAACAGTCGTATTCACGTTTTTACCTCTACAACATTTTAGTCTTTTTTCTTGCCACAGCCTTTACAAGCTCCACGTTAAGCTCCTTCAGATTGAAAAGCAAAAATCACTTCTTATAAACAATCTGTGCGTTTGAGTAAATCGAAAGGAATCCGATGCGGTCGCCTGTCTCAAGAATATGATATATTTTGTTGAGCCTGTTCTGGACGGTTCCCAAAGTAAGCTCATAGTCGATGGCGATTGCCTCATATTTTACACCCTGCTGAACAAGAGAAAGCCACTTTGCATCGCGTTCCGTGGTATCGGGATAATCAGCTATGTTCAGAACCTTGTTTTTTACGGTCTGCGATTTCATATATTCATAGAGAAGAAAAATAATGCAGAAGGTAACCAGAATAATCTGTAGGATTTCAAAAAGCCTGGTTGCAAAGAATTCCCAGCCAAAACGAATGCAGAAAAATTCAGGAATAAGATAAAATAAAACCAGGACAGAAATCTTGAGTGCTTTATGACAGTTGAAAAATCCGCGAATCCACAAAAGCAGCGCCGAAAGCTCAAGAAAAACAATGGGAAATGCAGGATTACCTGCTCCAATTGAATTAGTAAGAGAATAAAGCAAAAGCGGGGGAACAAACAGGGCAAGTTTTTCAGGATGCAGGACAACAAAGAACAAAACAGCAATGCTCAAGGGTCCTGAGATGAGTCCAAAAATACAGCTGTAATCATGCATGAAAAAAACATCATAAACGGCATGTCCGGTCTGATACAGCAAAACAGCGATGAAAACAACGGAGGCTATTCGAATAAAAAGCAGGAACTGTCTTGAATAAAATGATTTCATGGCTCAATTATATAGTAGAATTATCTTTTAGTCTATTTTTTTCTGTTTGTGTTTATGCGGGGAATGTTGATTTCCAGAAGATTTTTCTGTATATTTTTCACAGGAACTTTGTTGTAATAATAGAGGTACAGGACATGAAGAAGATATTTTCAATTTTACTTTTTGCGGTCATTTCAATCTCTGCATTCAGCCAGACAAAATGCTTTGTAAACACCGATGTCCTGAATGTAAGGAACCAGCCGGGCCTGAGCGGAAAAAAGAACGGCACTTTGAAATTCGCCGATGTGGTTTATGTTTACGAGACAAAAGGAAGCGGAGAATACAAAAACGGAATCCTTGACAAGTGGGCCTTGATTTCCAACGACGGCACGAAAAAATGGGTCAACTGCCTGTACCTTACTTCATTTCCCGCAAGAATCGAATATGAGTATCAGAGCGAAATAAGCCGCTACAACGGGTACTTGGCTCCATTCGCAAAAAAAATCCCGGAATACATTTGGATTAATGACATCATTGAGGAAGACAACGTAAAGTATTTTTCACTTTCCATGTATGCCGTCGTCGCCTTTAACCCGAAAACCATAAAAGGAATCAAAGTAAAGGCGGATCCTGTGCTTAAAAATTTCCTTCCGAAAGATTATGACGATGCAATTAAAACGGCGGAGAACAGAACTTTTTCATTTGACGGATATTACTATTATACAACCGACATCAACTACAATAAATATATAATTGGAGAAAGCCTCCCTGAAAATGCGATTGAGTGCAGCCCCGGGACATGGAAGATGGGTTCTCCCCTTGACAACTTCATGGTGAACGAGCTGAAAGTTCAGGACAACATTTCCTTGAGGAAAAATCACTTTTGCACAAACGCCTCTAAGCTGCTTAATGTTGACGACTATTATTTCCACCCTGTGCCTGACGGAACCATTTTGGATTACGGAGTCAAAATCGGAATGAAAAAAAGCGACCTGATTGAAGTACTCGGAAAGCCTGATGACATTGTACGGCTCACGGACTATAAATCAATTTGTTACAGCCTTAGGGATTTCTTTAGCGAAAACCCGGAATATATAAAAGACGGCGAGGATGACATTTTCTACATATATGAATACGGCGACCCAAACTACGAAGAGACGATATGCATTAAATTCATAGACGACACAATCTCCTTCATTGCCTACGAGTTCTTCAAGTGATTTGTGGGGTAAGTTGTTTTAGTTTTTGATAAAAAAAGGCGGGGGTTCCGTTTTGAGTTGTCTAAGGTTTTGCACTTGGTAATCTGGAAAAACTCTTGTCAATTTTGCTATTTCAACTTAAAATAAACTTAGTGAGGTTGAAATGCCAATAGTAAGTGAGTTTGAAGGGATAGAAATCTGTTTTTATTTTGATGATCATTTGCCGCCGCATTTTCATGCAAAATATGGAGATGCTGAAGCATTGGTTGATATTGGAAGGTCTTGCGTATTGAAAGGGGCTTTGCCTTCAAATAAACTTAAGCTCGTGCTGGCTTGGAGTGAGCTTCATAGAGATGAATTGGTTAAAAACTGGGAGAAAGCAAGCAAAAAACTGCTTCCTCAGAAAATAGAGCCTTTGAAATAGGAGGTATATTATTTATGGAAGTTGTTCAGGTTTTACCTCTGGAAGATTATAAAGTAATTGTTTACTTTGTTGATGGTGCTATAAAAAAGTATGATGTTTCTCATCTCGTTGGAGAAGGTGTTTTCGAAAGACTCAATGATATGGATTTTTATAAAAATAATTGTACCGTTCTTAACGGTACTTTGGCATGGACTATAGATGGAAAGTATGATAAATCAAATTGCATAGATATTGACCCTTATGTGATTTATGAAAAGGGAGAGGACATTTCTGATCCTCTTTTGAATATCGCATAAGTCCATTTCATTTCCAATTCCGCATTGAAAAAGACACTGATATGTTGTATTATTAGGGCATGACGGAAATTCAACTTAAATACGGATGCAACCCGAACCAGAAACCGGCCAGGGTTTATATGGAAAATGGCGATTTGCCTGTTACTGTTTTAAATGGCAAACCTGGATACATAAACCTTCTTGATGCACTCAACGGATGGCAGCTTGTAAAGGAACTAAAAGAGGCGACTGGACTTCCGGCTGCAACCTCGTTCAAGCATGTCTCTCCGGCTGGTGCGGCTGTTGGAAGACCTCTTTCCGATACGCTTAAAAAAATCTACTACACCGATGATGTCGAGCTTACACCTTTGGCATCGGCTTATGCTAGGGCACGCGGGGCAGACAGGATGTCATCTTTCGGTGATTTCATTTCCCTTAGCGATACATGCGACAAGGCTACGGCCCTTCTTATCAAAAAGGAAGTAAGTGACGGAATCATTGCTCCCGGTTATGAGCCAGAGGCACTGGAGATTCTCAAGGCAAAGAAAAAGGGCGGATACTGTGTGCTTCAGATTGACCCAGACTATGTTCCGGCAGAGATAGAGAAAAAGCAGGTTTTCGGAGTCACTTTTGAGCAGGGACACAATTTCCTGAAAATTGACGACTCATGCCTTGGCAATATCGTTACTGATGCAAAGGATCTGAGCAAGGAAGAGAGGGACAATCTCTTGATTTCGCTGATTATCCTCAAGTATACCCAATCCAACAGCGTGTGCTACGTAAAGGACGGTCAGGCTATCGGCATCGGTGCGGGGCAGCAGAGCAGGATCCACTGTACGCGTCTTGCAGGTGACAAGGCAGACAAATGGTGGCTTCGTCAGGCTCCACAGGTCCTGAACCTGGATTTCAAGGC
Source organism: Treponema sp. (assembly GCA_017613485.1). The sequence goes on along the minus strand of JAGADS010000101.1, from coordinate 781 downwards.
AGACATAAAGCGTGCTGACAGGGACAATACAATCGATGTCTATACAGGCGATGACTACGAGGATGTCATAGGCGAGGGCGAGTGGCAGAAGTGGTTCAACACAAAGCCTGCTGTCTTTACCCGTGAGGAGCGCAAGGCATGGATTGCGAAAAACACTGATGTTGCCGTCGGAAGTGATGCATTCTTCCCGTTTGGTGACAATATCGAGAGGGCACATCGCTCAGGAGTCAAGGTTGTTGCACAGCCAGGCGGCTCTATCCGCGATGACAATGTAATCGAAGTCTGCAATAAATACAAAATGGTAATGGCCTTTACAGGTGTAAGGTTGTTCCACCATTAAAAAAAAAGTCACACGGATTCTAGTTTCCTACGGAAACTCCTGTCGGGGGAAATCATGTAATGATTTCGAATCTGTGTGACAGAATTCCCTCTTTTATTCGATTTTTTTCCATTATTTTTCCTAAAGTCCAAAAATTATAAGCCGAAAATCAGTATATAGGGTGGTTCTACCCGGGGGCAGCAAACATGTACTTATGTGTTTGCCTGTAACTCTTAAATTGTTTAGAGGAGATACATTATGGTTATCAATCACAACATGAGTGCAATGTTTGCACAGCGTTCAGAAGGCCTTACAGAAGTAAGCAACCAGAAGAACATGGAGAAGCTTTCATCTGGCATGAGGATCAACCGTGCAGGTGACGACGCTTCAGGTCTTGCCGTTTCAGAGAAAATGCGCAGCCAGATTCGTGGCTTGAACAAGGCATCTGAGAATGCAAAGAAC
>JAGADS010000100.1 GCA_017613485.1 Treponema sp. | reverse complement strand
CATGAGCCCCCATCGTGGAAAGTGGATAGACAAGAGCCGTTCCTTCCTGAATCGCAAGGCGTTCAGCTGCATCGGTGTCATCGCTGCACCATATCTGCGGACTGTAATAGAACATTCCCGGGTCAAAGCGTGCCCCTCCACTTGAACAGTTCTCCAGCAGAAGATTCGGGAAATCCGTAATGAGTTTTTCCTGCATACTGTAAATTGCAAGCACATACCTATGGCAGAATTCACCAATCTGATCTGGAGGCAAACCAACGCTTCCGATATCACAGATGTGACGGTTCATGTCCCATTTTACATATTCAATGTTTGCTGAACGAAGGATAGATTCAACACTGTTCATAATATGCTCACGGACTTCCTTGCGTGTAATGTCCAGAACATACTGACAGCGGGCCATTCCTGGTTCACGTCCTTTGATTTGAATTGCCCAGTCTGGATGTGCACGGAACAAATCTGAATCTGGAGAAATCATTTCCGGTTCAAACCATATTCCGAATTTCATTCCCATTTTGTTCACTTCATCAACCAGATGTTTCAATCCACCCTTAAGTTTTTCCTCGTTTACAATCCAGTCACCAAGGCTTTTATCATCAAAGCTTCTTTTACCGAACCATCCGTCATCCATCACAAGCATTTCGATTCCATCTTTGGAAGCCTCACGGGCAATGTCCAGAAGTTTCTCCGTGTTGAAGTCGAAATACGTTGCCTCCCAGTTGTTGATAAGGACAGGTCGCATCTTATTCTTGAACGGCGAGCGTATAAGATGATTGCGGTACAAATCGTGGAAAGACTGACTCATTTTGTTCAGGCCCTTGTCAGAAAAAACCAGCACAGCCTGTGGTGTCTCAAAACTTGATCCACTTTCAAGCTTCCAGCAGAAGTTATCCGGGTTGATTCCGATAGAAACACGTAATGCGTCAAACTGATTTCTCTGAATCTGAGCGGTAAAATTTCCTGAGTAAATCAAGTTTATTCCGTAGACATTTCCCTTGTTCCAGTCTGCATTGTGTTCAAGTATTGCCATGAAGGGATGTTCCTGATGGCTTGTGACACCCCTTGTGCTGCATGATTTTTGAATTCCCATGTGAATCGGATGGCGGTCGATGTGACGTTCCCTTCCCCATGCCCCGTTAAGCGTGATTGTGTCGTAGCTGTCGTTGTCCATGTCGAATGATGCGGACAGTGCTGTTTTTATATAAACAGTTTCCTGTGCATTCGAGGTGACTTTTACAGAACGGACAATTGCATCGGTATCATCAAAAACCGTGTAGAACAGGTCAGCGGTGATTCCAAGGATTTCATCATAAAGGGTAATCTTCAATGTCTGAGAGCGGGAACCGTTTCCATCAAAGACACATGGAAGTCCTTCAAGTTGAATCGTACCGTCGGATATTTCGTGTGACTTATATTTGAGCTCCAGTGCATTGTTTCCGTTTGAGTCAGTAATCGCAAGAGCTGATTCCCTAAAGTCACCGATTCCGTCCGTCGGTAATTCCTGTGGAAGAAAATCAAGCAAGCCAAGTTTTTCACGGAAAACAGGAGAGTCTGCAAAACCGTATTCCTTTTGACGAGTCAGATACGAGACATCATCTTCCCCGATTTTTGTTCCATAATAGCAGTGAGCAACATAGCCCCTCTCAGATATGAAAATACAGTAAGTTGAATCAGCGGTATCCAAGCGGAAAAGTTTTTTTCCTTCATCAAAAGAAATCATTTTTTTCTCCTAAGATTCCCGGGTCAAGCCCGAGAATGACATATAACATCATGCCCGGCACAAAGGGTCATTGCCGGACTGGATCCGGCAATCTAATGTCAGAATCTTCCTTCATCCTTATCCAAGGCAGAAAGCTCGTTGTGGTCCTTTATGTATTTTATTGTCTCATCCACAGTAGTAAAGCAAAGGCCTGTTACTGTATCAGCACAACCGTAATAAATTGCAATGCGTCCGGTTGCCTGATCTGTCAATGCCGCAACAGGGAAGCACACGTTGGGAACAAAACCAGTCGTCTCATAAAGTTCCTCTGGAGTGAGCATGTAATCGCCGCAACGATATTTTACGATTGAAGGATTGTCGATGTCCAGAATAGCCGCAGAGAAAGAATAGATATAACCTGAGCAAGTCTGACACACACCATGATAGAACATGAGCCAGCCCTCATCAGTTTCAATAGGAACAGGACCGCATCCAATCTTAAGACCCTGCCACCATCCGTCACCACCTGCACGCATGACAAGCCGATGCTCACCCCAATATTTCATGTCGGGAGACTGAGAAAGCAGTATGTCACCGAATGGCGTATGACCTGAATCACTTGGGCGTGAAAGCATTATGTACTTGCCGTTTATCTTGCGTGGAAAAAGAACCGCATTCCTGTTGAACGGGAGGAATGGATTTTCCAGGCGGGTAAAGTCCTTGAAGTCTTTTGTTGAGGCTACACCGATGGAAGCTCCGTCAAAATCTCCGCACCACATGATGTAGTAAGTTCCTTCGATTTGAACACAGCGCGGATCGTAGGCATACAGAGGGTCGTGAGGCTTACCGTCTGGATCATGCATGTGGATTTTTTCTCTCTGGAATTCCCAGTGAATGCCGTCATCAGAATCACCAAGATAGAGGAAAGGCCGGGCATGTGCATCCTCTGAGCGGAACACCCCCTTGAATTTCCCATTAAACGGTACAACCGCACTGTTAAAAATGCGCCCCATACCAGGAAACGGATTACGACCGATTACAGGATTCTCGCTGTAACGCCAGATTGGAAGCCACCAGTCCTTTGGTTTATTCTGCCACGGAATATTAGGCAGATTTCCTCCGCTGATTATTTTACTCATAAAAAACTCCAGAAATAAGATGATTTTATTCTGTTTTTGTTATATCATTATTTTATGAAACAATACAATATTAAAACGATTAAAAACAAAAGAATTCTTGGGCGAAATGCGTACGATGATTCAAAAGAGGACCTGGCACTTTTCTGGGGCGGGTCTGCGCTGGAAATAAACATCCGTGGACGAGAGGCATGGGCATGTATCTCTGCTGATTATGACCATCTTGAGATATGGCTTGCAGTTGAGATAAACGGTGCTCTGGTCAGCCGCTTTATGCTTGATCAGGGTAAGAAATGGTATTGCCTGGCTCGCAATCTTAATCCGCAAAAGGAAAACCTTATTTCGATTATCAAGGACACTCAGCCGATGAACGAGGATGATGTTCACTCGATGGTGATTCATGAAATCGGTCTGGACGAAGAAGCTGAATTCGCTCCAATATCACCGCGTAAATGTTCAATTGAATTTATAGGAGACAGCATTACTTCTGGTGAAGGTGCAGTTGGTGCCCCTGAAGAAATGGACTGGATTCCCACATGGATATCTGCAAGCAAAACCTATGCAATCCGGCTTGCAAAAAAACTGAATGCTGACTGGAATACCATGGGAAAAAGCGGATGGGGCATCTGCTGGAGCTGGGACTTTAACAGGGACTGCAATATTCCACAGCATTATGAAAACGTATGCTCCGTGTTGAATGAGAAGAACAGTATTGCTCTCGGGGCACATGAGGCATGGACATTTAACGGCGGAAAAGGCTCTGACTATGTGGTCATAAATCTTGGTACAAATGATGAGACAGGAATAAGGAATGCACAGGACAAGGAAGGCCTTCCCGAACAGGTTGTTTCTTCCGTAAAGTCATTTCTCTCTGTGATACGCTCTCATAACCCGAATGCAAAAATTATATGGGTGTGGGGATTGCTCAAGCTTGAATTTGTTCCTTCCCTGATTCAAAAAGGAGTTGAAGAATACAAGGCAGAATCCGGTGACAAAAACATTTTTACCCTTGAACTCGAATCATCAGAATCTTTGGAAATAAAGCATGAGGACAAGGGAAGCCGCGGGCACCCGGGAGAAAAAACACACGAAAAAGCAGCAGAAAGCATAGCAGAATTTATATTGACAGATTGACGAAAAATGTCAAAATGGATAAAATAGGGTATGACTTTTTCTGGTCAGTTTAGTTGTTTTTAACAGGAGATAAACATGGTCATTCAACCGATGATTCGCAGCAATATCTGCATTAACTCACACCCGATCGGATGTGCAAAGGAGACCGCCCGCCAGATTGCCTATGTAAAGGCTCAGAAGGCAAAGCGTGGAATCAAATCCGTTTCTGAAGGTGGCAACGGACCAAAGACCGTTTTGGTTTTGGGATGTTCAACTGGATATGGTCTTGGAAGCAGGATTTCAGCAGCATTTGAATATGGAGCCGACACAATCGGTGTATCATTTGAAAAAGAAGCCACAGAGCGCAAGTTTGGAACACCAGGCTGGTACAATAATCTTGAATTCGACAAAGAGGCAAAGGCAGCCGGATTAAAGTCCGTGACATTCAACGCAGATGCATTTGCAGATGAAACCCGCACTCGTGTAATCGATGAGGTAAAGTCTTGGGGACGCAAGTTTGACCTTGTAATCTACAGCCTTGCAAGCCCGGTACGCGTGGATCCCGACACAAAGGTTATGTACAAATCCGTAATCAAGCCGATTGGAAAGACATACAGCGGTGCGGCACTGGACATGATGACAGGTACAATTACACAGGCAAGCACAGAACCGGCCGAGGGAGATGAAATTCCCAACACAGTAAAAGTCATGGGTGGTGAAGACTGGGAAAGATGGATGAAGATGCTCAAGGAAGCTGACGTTCTTGCACAGGGATGCCGCACAGTTGCATATTCATATATCGGGCCAGAGCTGAGCCATGCAATCTACCGTGACGGAACCATTGGAGAAGCCAAGAAGGACCTGGAGAAAAGGGCAGGAAACATCGATTCTTCACTCAAGGAGATTGGTGGCGCCGCTTATGTCAGTGTAAACAAGGGTCTTGTGACACGTTCATCAGCCGTTATTCCGATTATCTCACTTTACCTTGGCGTTCTGTTCAAGATCATGAAGAAAATGGGAACCCACGAGGGCTGTGTCGAGCAGATGGAGCGTCTGTTTGCCGAGCGTCTGTTTACTGGAGAAAATTCAGCAGCGGGTAAAGTTCCTGTTGATGAGGCCAACCGCATCAGGATTGATGACTGGGAGCTGGATCCAAAGGTTCAGGCAGAAGTTGACAAGATCATGCCGAATGTTACGCAGGAAAATGTTTCCGAAATGGTTGACCTTGAGGGACTTCGCCATGACTTCCTTACAATCAACGGTTTTGATGTTGAGGGTGTTGACTACACAGCCGACATCGCAGACATGTCAAAGATTGATTAAAAAATTGAATAAATTGGGGATGTCTAATCAGGCATTCCCAATCATAAACTACAGCTTCTTTATTTCCTTGTTATAGACCAATCTCATTCCAATTGCACTTGCAATCAGCGATGCACTTTCTGCAATGATGAATGCCCACCAGATGTTGTTGACGTTCCCTGTAAGAGAAAGCAGATATGCCGCAGGAAGAAGCACGATAATCTGACGTACAAAAGAGACAATCATGCTCATAAGACCCTTGCCAAGAGCCTGGAAAACAGAAATCAAAGTTATACAGACCGCCGCAACCGGGAAGTGCAATGCAATCCTACGCAATGCAGGCACACCGATGGCATACATTTCATCAGAGGCATTGAACCATGACAAAAGCTGACGAGGCAAGAGCTCAAAGATAAGAAGGCCCACAACCATGATGGAAACAGCGGCAATGGCACAAAGCTTAATAGCCTTTGTAATCCTGTCCTTGCGTTTTGCCCCGTAATTATATGCGACAATAGGAACAATACCGTTGTTCAAGCCAAACACCGGCATAAAGATAAAGCTCTGCAGCTTGAAGTAAACACCATATACCGCAATCGCAGTAGTAGAGAACGTTCCCAGAATCAAATTGATAAGATAAGTCAGAACAGAACCGATTGAACCAAGCAAAATCGACGGCGCACCTACCTTGTAGATGTTTCCGATGACATGTATACTCGGCCTGAAACCCTTGATCTTAAACTTTATTTCCTTGTTCTTTAAGATATTCAAAGTCAGCGAGATTCCAAATCCGACAATCTGACCAAAGACCGTAGCCCATGCCGCACCCGCAATTCCAAGCTTCGGGAAAAATCCGACACCAAAAATCAGGAGCGGATCAAAAATGATATTGGTAATAGCACCCGCAAGCTGGGAAATCATGGAAAGGACAGTTCGACCTGTAGACTGCAAAAGACGCTCAAAAAGGATTGCTCCATATAAACCGACAGAGACAATCATACATATAGAAAGATACTTAACACCGTAATCAATAATCTCTGGGTTGTCCGTCTGTGATTCAAAATAAATGCGTGGAATAAAAACGCCCAGAATAATGAAAATAATACATGTTATGGCATAAAGAAAAATACCGTTCATGGCGGAATCACTGACACCCTTCTCATCCTTTTGTCCAAGCCTCATGGAAAGCAGGGCATTTATACCGACACCTGTTCCGACAGAAGTGGCTATCATAAGATTCTGAATTGGAAATGCAAGGGAAACAGCTGTAAGGGCATTCTCCGAGATCTTTGCGACAAATATACTGTCTACTATATTGTAGCATGCCTGAACCAGCATCGAAATCATCATCGGAAGCGACATTGTCAAAAGCAGTTTTCCGAGCGGCATTGTGCCCATTTTGTTTTCTGTCTGAATTGTATTAGTCTGAGTATTTTCCATGCCCATATTTAACTGGATATGTAAATAAATTTCAAGAGAGGGGGAAAAAGCCATTCCCCTCCAATCAACAAGTGAACTGCCCCAGCTTATTTCTCATACTCGGTCACGACTTTGCTTAATCTGTCATTGGTAAAGGTAATTATGATATGGTAACCGCAGCCTCCATAGTCAAGCCAGTACATGAACTTATCACTCTTTAATCCGCGCTTGTATTCATCTGAGTCTGGCCATTCCCAATCATTGGAGTCTGCATTCCATATTTTCGGTGGAGCTCCAAGAAGATCCATAACCTCTTTTCCTGTCATGCCGATTTTGAAAACTGTTCCCTCAAGTTTTTCCTCACTGTCAGCGACATTTCCGGCTTTACTGATTTTCTCCACAGAGTCTTTTGCGATTTCCGATACCTTTTTCCTGGCTTCTGTCTCCATGTAGTCGTGGTAGGCATTCTCATCAATTATGAACATATCCTTCTGCATGGCGGCATTAAACAACTGCTGATTGTATTCTGCTTCTTTTCTCTCATCGTATTTTTCAAGATAACCGCCGAACACCCAGAAATACTGAGGTATGCCTTCGTCCTCATAATCATATATGTTTATTCTGTACCAGGGTGCCGTGATTCCGTCTATTGTATCCTCTTTTACAGTACGTGCATCGTATGCTGTCACTGTTCCCTGAAGAAGACTGTTTGAACTTCCTTTTTCCGTGTCAGCATCATAATATGAATTTTCAAGAATATCCCTTAACGTAGCCTTTAGAAAAAGCGGATACCAGAAGCTGCCCTCTTTTCCTTTTGTCGAAGGCTCATAGCGGATCTTGAGGTTTTCTTTTACAACAACAGCCGTATTGTCAGTCTTTATAACCTCAATTCCCTTGAAGAAGCATTTTTCTCCGACTGGAGTTTCTTCCACACCATTGCGGAGGATGATGTTCTCGTTGCGAAGAACGCCTATATTGTAAAAATCCTTGAAATCGCAATCGTAAACAAACGTTGTTTCTTTTCCATCAGGGAATATAAGGTCATCCCAACGGCTTTCCCTGTGATCCGGGAAGCTTAATGTTACGCTGTTACCGTCTAGTCTGTATGAGCCATGCTGCCCCAGGTATCCGCCAAAAGGAGAATAAATGTAATATGTTCCGTCATCGTCAAAGCTTATGGATACATAATTCTGCTCCTCCGAGATGACCTCTACGCTCCAACGTCCAAGAAGATAATCCTGTGTAAGTTCCCTGACAGCCGTTGTATACTCCTGTGTAGGATGAATCGAGCGGATATATTTATAGGAGCCCTTCTCCGGCGCCTGTTCTTCAACCTGATTTTGCTCGCTACTGGCTGCCTGTGTTTGTACATCAGCTTCCTGAGTAAGTTCGTTCTGTCCCTGCGTGTCACCGTCCGCCTTTTTTGTACATCCCATAAAAATCAAAACCACCAGAGCGGATAAAAACCATATTTTCTTCATGTTTACTCCTAAATGACATTCGTATCAAATAAATATGTCATTGCCAGACTTGATCTGGCAATCCTTCGATAGATTATCGGGTCTAGCCCGATAATGACATAGCTTTACGGTTTTCTCTATACATTATTCTATAATATACACGAAGAAGTTTTCAAGGACATTTTACTTTTTTTTAAATGGGTAATCTCAACGCCGTTTGAAACTTAGTTGCGAAGACACGCGGCTCACGGACTTTAGGATAAAAAAAATCTATTGACGAAATCTAGAATAGTAGATTATTATATAAGTAAGGAAAGTAAGGAGGTACTTTATGGAACTTGCAAAAGTAACATCAAAAGGTCAGATTACAATTCCGCTTATGATAAGAAATCTACTTCAGCTTAAAACTGGCGACAAGGTATTTTTTGAAGAAAGCAAAGGGAGAGTTTATATTACTAACGCTTCTCAAATAACTTTAGCAAACGTTCAGACAAAAATGCAGGGAGAAGCAGAAAAAGCCGGCTTTCAGACAGAAGATGATGTTGTTGCTTACATAAAAGAGTTAAGGAAAGCAAAGTGAGAATTTTTGTAGATACAAATATTGTAATCTCTGCAATGCTTTTTCCAAATGGAAAAGTGGCAAAAGTATTCTCTCACCTTCTTGAAAAGCATACGGTTATTATTTCATCCTATACGAGAGAAGAATGTTCTGAAGTTTTTGAGAAGAAATTTCCTACAAAAATGGAGCAACTTGAAATCTTTTTTGACGGAATAAATTTTGAAGAGTTTAAAAGTCCTGAGAAGATTGACGAGAAAAAATATCCAGAAATCCGTGATATAAAGGATTTGCCTGTTCTTGTTTCCGCAATTTTATCTGATGCAGATATTCTTCTTACAGGCGATAAGGATTTTGAAAATATAAAAATTGATAAGCCGTTGATTTTTACTCCATCAACATATTATGAATTAATAGAAAATAAAGTATAAGATCTTTGCCCCACGGATCCACCCACCGTCGCTTAAAAATGAAGCCCCCCCCAACTGTTGAACAATTATAAATATCATGACAAACGGAATTTACGATTAAAAAGGGAGTGCATTACCGTTTTAAACAAAAAGAACTAAAAAAATGTCTGCCACGATACATATCAGGAAATGATGTAGGCGACATTTTGCAAAAGGGGAAACAACAGTATAGGAAATTTATTTAATTCTGCACAAAATTCGTTTACTCTATCACTAAATGATAGTTCCTGAATGTATAATTAAAGCTGTAATACAAGAGTTGACTATACGTTGAGGTGCTTATGGAAGAACAGATGAACGAAAAGAAAATCAGATGGAATATCTCTAAGGCAATGAGCTGTGTTTATCAGGAATTAAAAGAATCTAAGCTTAAAATCAAAAAAACAAAAGCTTATTCTACAGGTATGGATAATTTGAAAAAACTCTACAAGCTTAATCAGACACAAACATGGATTCTCTGTCTTGCCTGTGAATGGTATTTTGAATTTGAAGGCAGCATGTCTCTCAAAAATATTTCCACTGAACTGAGTGTACCTGTTATATCCATTATCACCTGGAAAAAAGAAATTGAGTTCTTGGTTGAGCATGGATTTCTTGAACATAATGGAAGAAATGGTGCAGTTCAGCCATTAGGTGATTTCAGCGAATCAATCTATAATAATACAGAATATATTCCACAGGCGAAGAAGGAAGATGACGATATTGAATTTATTTCCTATATGGCTGATCGTTATGAATCGCGCCGTGGGGAAGATATGTCCTCAAGAGCAATTCAGAGAGAACTTAGATTATACGAAAAGGCTCATTCAAATCTTGAAGTTGTAAAAAGAGTTTCTGCAGAACTTGATCTTCATGAATATCGTTTTTTCCTTTATGACGTTGCAAATGATATGCTGAAAGGCTGTGATTCTAATCTGAATGTGACCATATCTGATTTGTACGATGGTGGAGAAAGATATGATGTAGCCACAGAGATGATGGAAGAAAAACATGAACTGTTTCAGAAAGGACTCATAGAGTTTACCAAAAAGGGAAATCTTTCAGATGCAACTATAACTCTCTCTGATAAAGGTCGTAAGCTGGTCCTTGGAGAGAAAGCATTTCTCTTTGAAGATACCATAAATGATAAGAATCTCATTAAAACAGATCGCATAAAGGAGAAGAAGCTTTTCTACAGCGAACAGAATCAGAAAGAAATCGACCGCCTCAAAAATGCTCTGCAGGAAGATAAACTCAAAGGCATCCAAAAGCGTCTGGGTGATGACGGACTTCCTGTGGGTGTAGCAGTTCTTTTATACGGAGCTCCAGGAACGGGCAAAACTGAATCCGTTATGCAGATTGCAAAAGAGACTGGCCGCTCTATCGTTCATGTTGATATCAGCGAATCTAAATCTGCATGGTTCGGCGAAAGTGAAAAGCGCGTCAAAAAGATTTTTACCAGCTACAAAAATGCCTGCGAAATTGCAGAAAAGAAAGGCGAACTCATGCCTATTCTTCTCTTCAACGAAGCCGATGCCCTTATTTCAAAGCGAAAATCCGACACCTCGGGAAACTGTGCTCAGACAGAAAACGCAATTCAGAATATCATCCTCGAAGAACTGGAAAACTTAAAAGGAATCTTCATTGCCACAACAAACCTTGCCTCAAACATGGATTCCGCTTTTGAACGCCGCTTCCTGTTCAAGATTAAGTTTGAAAATCCTTCAACCGAAGCAAAAACTTCTATCTGGATGAACAAACTTTCCTGGCTCGATGAAAAGTCAGCAACAGAGTTCGCAAAAGAGTATGATTTTTCTGGCGGACAGATAGATAACATTGTAAGAAAAATTGCGATGAACGAGGTTATTTCCGGCGAGCGTCCGACACTTTCTGATATTCACGATATGTGTAAGTGCGAGAAGATTGATAATCCAGACGGCTCACGACGCATGGGATTCTGTTTGTAGGAAGGCAGGATGATTTACATAACCGGCGACACACACAAACACTGATAGCATTTGAATCATTATTTCTCTTTCACCTTTTCCGCCATTGCCAGGACTTCTTCTTTCCAGCGTTTTACGAGGCGGGCAGGTGCGAGAGGTTTTGCCTGGCGACCCCAGCTTAGAATGATTTCCAGAACCTTGTCGAATTGGCTGGATGTAAATGTGATGATTGTTGATTCATCATCTTCTTTGAAAATCTGATCATCAGCAAGTTTATGATTTTTCATCCACTCTGCCGCATATTCAGTAAAGCGGATTTTATACTTTTCAATCTTATCGCCTTTATAAGCACCAAGACGACCGCCACCGCTGTAATTGTTGATGTCATAATCTTCCGGCAAATCAAATTTTTCATTAAGCACTACAACATCTGCCATATAATTCAGATCATACAGAAGAACTAAATCTGCATATTCGCTGTAGGCAAAAAGATAAACTGAACCATTATCCAAAACAAGCTGATACGGCCAGACAATTCGCTTAGCCTCATTGTTTGTATAAGGCTTTGTATATCGGAAACGGAGCTTGTGATTTTGCTGAAGTGCATTGTATACTTTTTCCCAGTTCTGGGTATTGATGTCATATTCCATCTGAGGAGAAACAATTACACGGCCAGAAGAGAAGATTTTATCGCTTTTTGCAATTTCAGGCTGAAGGAAATAGATAAGGTCAGTTACGCTGTCATAAAGCGGAGTATTTTTATACTGCTGAAGAACACCACCAAGACTTGCGATGAGTGCAATATTCTTCTTTATTTCTTCCGAGCAAGACTGTGAATAAAAGCCTTCATAATATTTTTCCTCAATAGCGTAGCTGCCGTGTACCTGCTTATCTTTAATCAGATTGTTCGCTTTAAGTTTTTTGATTGAACGGAGGATTGTGATATTAGAAACATCGAATCGTTTTTCAAAATACTCAGAGTTGTATTTGATATTAGGATTATCAGAAGCTTCTTCACGCAGAATACGAAGGATTTTTGCTCCGTATTTATCAACCTGAGGATGTGCCTCTTTTTCAACCGCCTTTTCATCACGTCTTAACTGACGCTGCATTTTCTCTTCGTCTGAAAGTTTTCTACTCATACTCATAGTGTAACACATTATTTTCAAAAGTCTATCATTTTATGATAGCAGCCACTCCATCCATTGAATAATGAAAATCCGTATCAAAATCAGTCGATTCCTTAGGCAGTGCAAAGAACTTACGGATTTTATTCAATTCCCGCTTTTTAAGACCACCATGGAGAATTGTATACCTACCGGTATCTATATGAAAAACAACACGCCCACGAGGAATATAAAAGTATTCAGTACGAAGAAAGGGAGGTATTTTTCTCAATTCTCCGGCAGCTTCCAACTTATCCCAAAAATCAGCGTGGTCAGAAAGTCCTGCAATGCAGTCCCCGTATGGAAGACCTTTTTCAACTTCCACTGGGTCAGCAAAGAGAACTTCATCATAATAAAACCACCAGATTCCTACTGATGGCGTAGTGCAGTTTTCCATTAATTTCCTTACATAGCTTCAAGTGACATTGAACTGTTTCTCATAATGATGAAAACAATGTAGTTCAAAGCGTTTTTGTTTTCTTTTGCATGATGTTCTTTTTGTTCTGAGGTCCAGCAAACAAGAAGACTCAGAGTTCCTGCGAGAAGGGCAGCCGTAATGACGATTGGCAGTAAAAGAAAATCAGAAATCACAGCGATGCCGATTACCATTGTCGCGATACACGGTAAGGCGAAAGTGAACACATCATTCAATTTCTGATTCTTTGATTCATAATCTCTGAGATATTTTGCCAGATACACAGACAAACCCATAACAGAAACAACCATAAAAATTGCAGCTAAACTTTCCATAAAGATACAGCCTCCTAAACTTTTTGTGTACTTTATGGCTTTTATTATAATAGTCAACAGTGCCAACAAGTGGCATTTTGATTTAATTTGTTCAGAAAACATGCATTTTTTTCGCTAAAAAGAGCGAATTTCGGTTTTACAGGCAGCAAGAAGCTCTTCAACAGAACTAACTCCCCATTTATCAGCAGCAATTTTGATAATCTGACCGCAGACTCTGGAATCTTCAAGAGCATCATGAGCAAGATATTCAATGTTAAAACGCTCTCCAAGTTTTGTTAATTGATGCGTTTCAAACTCCGGCCATGTCTTTCTGGCAATAATCAGAGAATCAAAATACTCGAGTTTAGGAACTTCCATTCCAAAATATTCGCAGCAAGACTGAAT
>JAGADS010000099.1 GCA_017613485.1 Treponema sp. | reverse complement strand
TGACCTTACTAGGTTTGGTATAGCTCTGCACTACAACCAAACTTAATTGTCTTCTTTCCTTCCCTTTACTGTCAAACAGCATGTCGCGTTTTTAGGCGACGAGGTTTAATATACTACATACTTCTCTTTCTGTCAACAGAATTTTCATATTTTTTTAACTTTTTTTTTCAAAAATCAGTCAAAAAATTCATTTTCATGACTTCTTTTTACTGTCTTTCTGCTCTTTATCAGCCTGCTTAAGGGCTTTTTCGTGTTTTTGTATGTCCCTGTTGATTTTCTTGATTTCTTCAATTATAGATGCAAGCTCTTCATCCTGTGCGGGCGAAAGGCTTTCTACCTTCTTTGATACAAAATTGTCATAGGCATAGGCACCAAGCTTTGAATACCCCTTGGTAAGCTTAGACTTTAACTGTGTAAGCTCTATACGCCTTACAGACTTGTCACCGAAATCAGAAATTGCAGAACCAGCAGACTTTAACCCGCGTTTACTGGCCTCAACTCCACGGTCAATATATCCCAGAACTGTTTTACCGAATGTACCGTCGTTTTCTTTTTTTTCAGCCATAAAGCACCTCACTCTATAAAATATACTACAATTCCAGTTTATCGGCAAATTTATTTTTCGTGCTGCATCGGGGGCTTGGGGCTACTCCCCAGGAGAATGGGGTGCGGTGAAGACACGGTACGTGGCTGAACCCAGGGGAAAGGCTTTTCCCCTAAAAAAGAATTTTAAGGATTAAGCTTCACTTCGCCATACTCATCGACAATCTCTGTCTTTATGCCGCTCATAGGCTTCCACACGATAGAGACTGTCATATAAGGGTCAAAATTATATTCCCTGCGGCCTCCATTGTTGATAAGGCGTGGAGATACAGAAAAGCTTGCGGAAAAATCCCAGTCATGCAAATCATGCTTTACAGTAACCTTAAGATTCTTAAGCTTAAAACCGGATGATTTTCTCAGAGTCTGCTCAGAATCATAGAATGCACCGTTACCCCAGAATGCAAAAGAATTGAAGAGGTCAACGAAAACATTGGTTTCACCTGGCAGTTCAATATCGGAATCAAACATGCCCTGGAAATAACGGTAAATCGAAGAATTGCGTGTCTCGGAGCTGAACGTCAAATCTATGAATTTGTTTATCTTAAATGTAAGCGATGGAGTAAAGCGGAAATAGCTGTTTGTAGGCCGTATCAAGTCAAATACAACAGATGTCGAGAAATCCGGCTTGAGTGAAATCCTGTTCTTCCACCATGTAAATGTTTTTGAGGGGAATGTATATGAAAGCGAAAGAGTCTCAGGGAGGAATTCTTTTTCACTGTGTGCCACCCATCCGTCCGTTACATTAAAATCATAGCCATAAGTTTTTGACATGGAATAGACAACAGAAAGATTCCTGTAATCAAGAGAAACACGGAAAGCAGATGACTCCCACTTATCCCAGTCATAGGAGAAAGATTCTGACAGAGAAAGCTTGTTCTCGGTAGATGAGAAGAGTGAAAGCGTTGAGCTCTGCTTGAAAAGATTCCTGTTCCACCTTGTCGATCCGTCTGCATTTTTGCTTTCGTATATTCCTGTTGAAAATGATGCGGTTACGTACGGGAACTTTAATGAGAGGGAGGCATCATAGGAATCAAGCTGGGGCGGAAGTTTTGTTGTAAGCGTCAAAATCTGTGAGAATGAGGATGACTGCTCGGAAGAAAAGCTCAGAGAGAAACTGTGCTGCGTGATTGATTTCTCATCGGTAAAGTCAAGAAGGTGATATTTCCATTCCGGGTTATCCTGATCTCCTGTAAATTCCGTCCTTATTATTTTTGCGGTTGTATTCCATGAAATGCTTGTATTTTTAAACATCTCTGTATACAAAAGAGGTTTCAGTACAATGCTGTTGGTTTCTGTCAAGTCCATGCTGAATGCAGAGTAATCGGAAATTCTTATGGATGCGGCTGAACTGTCCGAGTATCCTTCCAGCCTGGGATGAGTCTGATATGAGGGATTGAACGAGAGGCTGTTATTCATGTTGAAAAAAGATTCCCTGTACGAAAGCCTGCTTGAAAGTGAAACAGGTGACTTGAACTGATAGAATGATGACTGAATGTCATGCCATGAAAAATCTTCTGGTGTACTGAATGTATTTGAAAGATAGTTTATCTGAGAGGTAAACTGCGGTGAAATTGAATACGTAAGTGAATAGTCAAGTTTTGGCAATGCTGAAACTGCAATAGAAGTCTTTGAGTCCAGGAGCGGAAGTGCAGATTCTGGAAGAATGCTCTTTTCGACTTTTGAATTGTTTTCTTTTTCTTCAACCTGTGCTTTCTGCTCATCCTTTAAGTCTTCGGGTAACTCCAGTGCAATCGGGAATTCAACTTTCTGTCTTGAAGATACAGCGGGTTTTGATGACGAGTAATTGAAAATTGTTCCTGATATCTGGGCATTGATTTTAAACGGAGTCAGTTGAGATGGATAGTAGAACATTCTCTCAGGACTGTAGGTAGAAAGATAATCTGTGGAAGAAATGTCCGCGTTTTTTGAATTGAAAGTCAGCGATGATGACAAAGATGAAATGCTCAATGTAGAAATATATGGCTTTAGCACATCAGGGACTGGAACTGAATATGAGGCATTAGCATTCCATGAGAATGAAGATACTGTCGTTGTAGATGCGGTTTTCTTTTTTTCATCCTGAGAGCTCATTAAAAAGCTTATCCAGTCCATTGATTCACTTCTGTTTCCAAAATCATCCTGAAAATATGGATCAGAATAGAACGGTAGTGAAAGCTGTAAAGAAAACGGTTTGGAAATTGCAACCGAGAGATTACCGCCATATCTGAACGGAAGCTCAAATCCCATAAAGTTTGATTTATCTTTATAAATTGTCCCAGACATTGAATAGGGCATATATGTTTCTGTCATGGAATCATAAAACACTGTGTTGCTGAAACCGATTTGCAGGCTGCCTTCCAGAGTTGATATAATGCCTTTCGGTGCCATAGACCCCTGAAGCCCCACCATACCGCCAAGATTCGTATAATAATCTGCCATTATCTTTAGGTATGCGGCTGTACTTCCTGTGTAATCCTCATCCAGATTATGAAGAACAAGACCTTCCAGCTTCTGCTCCTTTAATTTGCTCGGTTTTATGAAATTGAACAGGGCCGCTGAGACATCAGAATCATCTCCTGACTTTTTTGCAGAGTCAAGGGGCTTTCGTCCGAAAAGGTAGGTTGTTGAATTAACATAATACCCCTTGCGCAAATCATATCCGAACGTTGGGTTAAATACAAGCTCATCCTTTGGATAATAAAATGCCGGAAGATACAGGACAGGAACATTACCGACATAAAGAACGGAATTCAGAAAAGCAAACTCACCGCCGGGCAAAAGCCAAAGACGAGATGACTTGATTTTCCAGTGGGGCTCATCCTCATCGTCGCAGAAGCTAAGAGTCGCATCTTTAAAAGTTATCGTGTTGGTTGAAGTCTTACCGAAAAGCTCCGAGCTTACAATCAGCGAAGAACCTGAAGGCAGGTTTATGGCATCACTTGAAAGCTGAACGATTTTACCGCCGTCAAACACACCCTCTAATGTCTCTGTATTCAGCAAGAGAGTCTCTGCACTTATATTCTGAGTTCCATCCGCACCACCCGTCTGCTTAAGAGTCACGGAGCCTGATGCATAAATCATCGAGGTCTTTCTGTTATAGGTTATTTTTGATGCCGTAATGGAAGTCTCGGTTTTATTCTGACTTACTGACAAAGAAACAGAACCAGTCAGGACTATCTCCTCGTCTCCAGTTTCGGAATTCTTTACATATTCAGTTTTATCCGCATTTATTATATTGATTATTGATTTTGTTGACTGTGCAAACGAGCATGGAATTATTCCAAAAATCATAAGAACAAAAACAAAGAAGTTTTTGAGGAATCCTGCATTGTTAAATCTTATGATCCTTGCTTTTTTATTCATGTCGCTCCAGCATTTCTTTTACAAAATGTCCCGTATAGCTTTTTTTGTTTTTCGCAACCTGCTCAGGAGTTCCTGTTGCAACTACAGTTCCGCCGTTATAACCGCCCTCTGGTCCAAGATCTATTATGTAATCAGCCTGACAGATAACGTCAAGGTTATGCTCTATCATCACAACTGTGTTGCCCTTGTCCACTAGCTTTTGAATTACTCCCATAAGCTGTTTTATATCAACAAAATGGAGTCCTGTGGTAGGCTCATCAAGAATATAGAGTGTCTTACCAGTTGAGGGTCTTGAAAGCTCAGATGCAAGCTTTACACGCTGCGCCTCTCCTCCGCTTAGTGTAAGGGCATTCTGTCCAAGCTGAATATACCCCAGGCCCACATCCTTTAAGGTCTGGAGCTTACGCGCTATGTGTGGAATTGAGACGAAAAAGTCTGCCGCATCCTCTATGGTCATGTCAAGTACATCGCTGATTGTCTTTCCCTTGTACAGCACGTCCAGAGTCTCCTGATTGAACCTTTTTCCATGGCAAACGTCACACTGAATGAAGACGTCGGGAAGAAAGTTCATCTCGATTGTGATTGTACCTGCCCCCTGGCAGTTCTCGCAGCGTCCGCCCTTTACGTTAAAGCTGAACCTGCCGTTCTTGTAGCCTCTCGCCTTGGATTCAGGAAGTGAGGCATAAAGCTCGCGGATTTTGTCGAACACACCTATGTAAGTGACAGGATTTGAGCGTGGAGTACGTCCGATGGGGCTCTGGTCTATGTTGATGACCTTGTCTATGTTCTCAAGCCCGGTAATTTTCTTGTAGCCGTCTGAAGGGTATTCCGTGCGCATGACTGCATTGCTTGCGGCCGGGAAGAACACGTCATTGAGCAGGGTTGATTTACCGCTGCCCGACACACCTGTAATGCATGTGAATGTCCCCAGAGGAATCGTTACGTCTATGTCCTTGAGGTTGTGCTCCTTTGCACCAAGAATCTGAATGACCTGACCGTTACCCTTTCTGCGTGACTGTGGAACAGGCATGGTGATTTTACCCGCAAGATACTGGCCTGTAACGCTCTGCTTTACTGTCATGACCTGCTCCGGGGTTCCGCATGCCATAACCTGTCCGCCATGAACACCCGCACCAGGGCCTATGTCTATGAGATAATCTGCAGTACGCAAAGTCTGCTCGTCATGCTCAACTACGATAACGGTATTTCCAAGGTCACGGAGATATGTAAGGCTGTTTATAAGGCGCTGGTTGTCCCTCTGATGAAGTCCGATCGAAGGCTCGTCAAGTACATACATGACTCCTGTAAGGCCGCTTCCAATCTGTGTTGAAAGCCTGATTCTCTGAGCCTCCCCGCCGCTGAGTGTTGCAGCAGAACGCTCAAGAGTAAGATATTCAAGTCCGACGTTCTTCAAGAAACTAAGACGTGCTTTTATTTCCTTTAGGATCTGGGCCGCTATTTTTGCCTCGGTTTCTGTAAGCTCAAGTTTTTCAAAAAATTCAATTGTCTCAAGGACAGAGAAACCTGTAAGATCCCAGATGTTCTTTCCACCGACTGTCACACACAAAGCCTCGGGCCGAAGCCTTTTTCCATGACATGACGAGCATTCACTGTGGGACATGTATTTTTCAAGAGATTCCCTTCCAGAATCCCCCCATGCCTCGTTGTAGCGCCGCCTCATATCCGCCATAACACCAATCCATGGACGGTTGTACGTGCTCTGGCCTTCTCCGCTCTGCTTGTGATAAACCCAACGAAGGATTTTTGTCTCATCACCGTTCCATATATAGTCACGCTGCTTTTTGTTCAATTCTTTTATCGGAGTATCAAGGGAAAAACCTGCCGCATCCGCTATTGCAGAAAACTGGGCATGATTCCACGCGCTCTCCGGGTTATAGGGAACAAGGGCACCTTCATTGAACGACAGGCTTGAATCCGGCATGATCAGGTCCATGTCAAAGTCCATCTTCTCGCCGAGGCCTGTACAGTCAGGACATGCACCAAAGGGATTGTTGAAGCTGAAAAGTCTAGGTTGCAATTCTGGAATTGAGATACCGCAGTCAGGACATGCATTCTTCTGGCTGAAGAAAACCTCCTCCTCGATATAGGGGGCATCACGGTCGTAGCTTCTTCCCTTTGCATCAAGTTCAGCAGTTACTGCCGCATAAGACTCATCCTCTTTGTTTACACGGCGCAAAACGGTGATGATTCCGTTCGATGCCTTGAGTGCTGTCTCTACTGAATCTGCAAGTCTTTTTCTTATGTCATCCTTTATGACAATGCGGTCAACAACAATTTCTATCGTGTGCTTTTTCTGCTTGTCCAGCTTGATTGAATCCTCCAGCTCCACCATGAGGCCGTCGATTCTTGCACGGACAAAACCTGCTTTTTTTGCGTCATCGATTATCTTCTGGTGCTCACCTTTTTTCCCACGGATTACAGGAGAGATAATTGTAAGCTTGGTTCCTGGTGTCCAGCTGAGTATAGTGTCGATTATCTGGTCGATTGACTGTTCCTTGATTTCCCTGCCGCAGTTAGGACAATGAGCGTGGCCTATCCTTGCAAAAAGGAGACGGTAATAATCATATATTTCGGTTACGGTTCCCACAGTTGAGCGTGGATTTTTATGAGTTGTTTTCTGTTCAATTGAAATTGCCGGAGAAAGACCTGAGATCATGTCAACGTCAGGTTTATCCATTCGTCCAAGGAACTGCCTTGCATATGAGGAAAGGCTTTCCATGTATCGTCTCTGGCCCTCTGCAAAAAGAGTGTCGAATGCCAGCGAAGATTTGCCGGAACCGGATATTCCGCTTATGACGACAAGCTTGTTTCGGGGAAGCTCCACATTTATGTTCTTGAGGTTGTGCTCCCTGGCACCCTGTATGACAATCTTTTCGCCCTCTTCAACCGGGAAAACGGTCTTTTCCTTCTTTGAACTCATAATATTTCATTTTATTCCAAAAATGAACTTTATACAACAGGGCAAAGGAATGCATGATTACAATGCAATCTCCCTGTTTCCAAATAAAGAGAAGCAGTCCATGTCAAGCAGCAGAGATTTTTCATTCAGATTGATTTAAATCTTTTTGAGCAAATCTCTTTATCTTTTTTAATCTCATGAACAAAAATACATTCAAAAGAATTGATATGAATAAAATCAAAAAATAACCGCTGGTAACAAAACGCATGATCTTTATGGAGTTTTCATTAATCATTTTGCCATCTACAAACTTGCCTTTTTTAATTATTCCATCAGAATAGGTAAATACACCTTCTCCCAAAAAGTTGTTTCTGTGGAATCCCCCTTCGTATCTGCTGCCATCGGAATATTCATATACACCCTTTCCATCCATCATGTCATTTACGAAGTCACCTTCATATGTATCACCATTGGAATACTTTTGAATTCCCTTTCCGTTTTTCAAGTTGTTTTTAAACTCACCTGTATAGACATTTCCAATCAAATCTTTTAATTCGCCTTTACCGTCATAGAGGCCATTCTTGAAATCACCCTCATAGAAAATTTTATTGGAATAAGATATTTTTCCCTTGCCGTCTATAACTCCATTTTTAAATGAGCCTTCATATTCATAAGCTTGTGTCGTAAGTTTTCCTATTCCCTCATAGGCACCATCCTTGAATTCTCCTTCGTATAAAACCTCATCATTTCTTTTTTGAATTCCAGCACCATTAAAAAGACCATTTACAATTGGTCCCTCATACACTGTTCCATCTGGCAGCTCAACAACCTCTGCATATGCAAAACAAAGGTTAAGGACAAGACCTACAAGAGCAATTCTTTTCATTTTTATTCTCCAAATAATTGGTTCTGGTATTCTTCTATGCTTTTAGCACAAAACAAAAGTGGAGATTATCTTACCGATTCTGCGGATGTCAACTTGCCCCTTGAACTCAAACTGTGCGGTAAAGCCGTTTGCATACTGAATGAAAAGCTCTGAATCAGGAAAAATCTCTAAAAATCCCTGTGTCTGCACCTCAAAAAACTGAATGGTGGAATATGGCAGCGTTGAATAGGATTTTCTTTTTCCTGTGATTCCCTGCACATCAATTGAAACAATCCTCTTGTTCGTAAAGATAACCTGATCGCGCACTGTCTTGAATGCCTCGATTATCTCCTCTCCGTCAACAAAAAGCTCCCTGACATCGGGTCTTACCTCGGACAGCTCAATCGGCTTTAAATTGAAAACTGAATTCTTGTTGAAGTTAATCATCTTCTTCTCCTTGCATTATTTCTTGATTATCATTATCAATAATACTCCAAAAAATGTAGATTTTCCGCTGAAATCATGCTATCATATATAAATCGAGGTTAAACATGAGTAAAAGAAAAAGCGGTGTTTTGCTGCATTTGACGTCACTTCCGGGAAAAGAAGGTATTGGAACTTTGGGTAAAGAGGCCTATGCTTTTGCTGACTGGCTTAAAAAGGGAAATCAGACTTTATGGCAGGTGCTGCCGCTGGGACCTACGGGCTACGGTGACAGTCCCTATGCAAGCTTCTCTACATTTGCCGGCAATCCCCTTTTGATTGATCTGGATGACCTTGTTGAGCGTGGATGGGCAGATGCAGCGGATATCACGGTTGCAGACTACATCAAGGAAGAAGGTCCAGTTGATTTTGGATCGGTTGTCTGGTGGAAAACGCCTGTCCTTTATTCATGTGCATCCTACTTTTTGCGCAATGTAAAGAGAAAGGATTATCTGCGTTTCGAGCATTTTAAAGAGGACAACAAGAACTGGCTGGATAATTTTGCAAGCTTTATGAGCATCAAGCGTTTTTATGATGCCAAGGCCCAGGAAGAAAAAGTTGAAGGCCCGGAAAGCACATGGAACAAATTCTGGCCAAAGGATCTTGCCGCACACAAGGCAGAAGCCGTTGAAAAATGGAATAAAGAGCATGAGGAAGAAATCGAGCAGATAAAGGCCATTCAGTTTTTCTTTAGGGAACAATGGGGAGCCTTAAAAAAATACGTCAACTCACTGGGCATTAAGATTATCGGTGACATTCCGATTTTTGTTGCTGCTGACTCTGCTGACTTATGGTCTAACCAAAGCCTGTTTCAGTTTGATGTGAAAAAACTTGAGCAAAAAACATGTGCCGGGGTTCCACCGGATTATTTCAGTGAAACCGGTCAGCTCTGGGGAAACCCTCTTTACGACTGGGATGCGATGAAAGCAGACGGCTACAGCTGGTGGATTGCAAGAATCAAGAACATGCTGAATCTTGTTGACATCGTAAGGATTGACCATTTCCGAGGTTTTGACGAATACTGGCAGATTCCCTATGGAGCAGAGAATGCAATAGGCGGTGTATGGAAAAAAGGTCCCGGCAAGGCATTGTTCGATACAATCAAGAAAGAACTCGGCAAGCTTCCAATCATAGCAGAGGATCTTGGGGTCCTGACTCCTACGGTAGAAAAGCTCCGTGACAGTGTGGGCTTCCCCGGGATGAAAATCCTTCAGTTTGCATTTGACGGAAATGAATGGTCAGAAGGCAGTGCGGAAAATGCATACCTACCCCACAACATATCAAACGCCAACTCAGTCATTTACACAGGAACCCACGACAACGACACAAGCATGGGCTGGATTGAAAAAGGCGGAGACGGGCTCAAGAGAAATCTTTGCAATTATTTTAATCTTTACGAGGACATAGACAATATGACTGTCGCACACACGCTCATACGTGCGGCATTTGCCTCTGTCGCGGATATCTGCATTGTTCCGCTGCAGGATGTTTACAGTCTTGGAAGCGATGCAAGGATGAACACACCGTCCACTGCGGCAGGGAACTGGAGCTGGAGAATGCCATACGGCCTCACGGACGAACGCGGTGCATCAGAGCTGGCATGGTACTCTAAGCTTTACAGGCGCAATCAGGAATAAAGATAGCTGAAAATTTACAAAATCATTATGGCCTGACCTTCGCCGACGGGGTTCCATCTTTACACAACATTTTACGTGCTAACTGTTTATTATATAGCAATGAGCCCGCTTGTAGGGACAAGCGGGCTGCAAGTCGGCGGTGAATGTCCCACCGGGACATTCACTTTTAATAGTCATCTTTTACTCGGTTGGTCTCTTCTTAAAGGCCTTGCTCTCTACTATTGCCTGACCTTCGCCGACTTGCTGCTCCATCATGGCCCTTACCTTTAGTGGAAGACCGAACAATGTTATGAAGCCTTGGGCGTCTTTGTGGTCGTACAGGTCGCCGGTCTTGAAGCTGGCTATGCTCTCGTTGTAGAGGCTGTATTTTGAGTATGAGCCTGCGCCTCTGATGGCTCCCTTGCATAACTTGACTTTTGCCCAGCCTGTTACGGTTTCCTCGGTTTTGTCTACGAATGCCATGCAGCTGTCAAAGAGTGTGGTG
>JAGADS010000098.1 GCA_017613485.1 Treponema sp. | reverse complement strand
TTTTAGGAAGGTTTATATGTATATTACCTGTTTGGATCTTGAAGGCGTTCTTGTACCTGAGATTTGGATTGCTTTTTCCGAGGCATCTGGAATACCGGAATTAAGACGGACTACACGCGATGAGCCCGACTATGACAAGCTTATGAAGTGGCGCATAGGAATCTTAAAGGAGCATGGGCTTGGACTTAAGGAGATTCAGGATACGATTGCAAAAATTGATCCTCTCCCGGGTGCCAGGGAATTCCTTGACGAGCTTCGCTCTATCTGCCAGGTAATCATCATAAGCGATACATTCACACAGTTCTCAACACCGCTGATGAAAAAACTTGCATGGCCTACGATTTTCTGCAACACACTTGAGGTTTCTCCAAGCGGCGAGATTACAGGCTACAAGATGAGGTGTCCGCAGAGTAAGCTTACAACGGTAAAGGCTCTTCAATCCATCGGATATCAGACCATTGCAAGCGGAGACAGCCACAATGACCTTGCCATGATTCGTGCAAGCAAGGCAGGTTTCCTGTTCAAGAGTACAGATCAGATAAAGAAAGACAATCCTGATCTTCCGGCATTTGAAAGCTACGATGATCTTCTTGATGCAATCAAAAAAGCAATGGATTAAAACCAGAACAGATTGAATCTTGTGGAGGAATATATGAGCAAGACTGTTAGCGGCGGCTTTGTAAATCTTGACGGTGAGCTTTTCTATAAAATCGAGAACTATGATCACATGGAAGATTTTTTCATGACGATTACGAGTTCCTCTGACGTGTGGAATTTCTGCTGGTCTTATGGCGGTGTGACTGCCGGGCGAATTGACCGTGAGCATGCGATTTTTCCTTATTACACAGCGGACAAGGTGTCGGATGCAAAGAACTGTACCGGACCATATACTGCGATTGCGGTAAAGACCTCCGATGAAGTTACAGTCTGGGAACCGTTTGCAAGTCTTTTTTTTACACCTGCACAGAGGGCAAGGGCAGAAAAGGGAATCAAGAGAAACATATACAAGAACCCCAACGGCACGAGAGTCTGGTTTGAGGAAATCAACGAGAATCTGAATCTTTCTTTCCGTTATGAATGGACTTCATCCCAGGTGTTCGGTCTGGTGCGTAAATCAGTTATTCAGAATACCGGTAACAAGGACGTTCAGATTGCGGTTCTTGACGGCGCACAGAATGTTATGCCTGCCTCCACAACTTCTGAATTGCAGAACAACAACAGCGTTCTTCTTGATGCATACAAGAAAACTGACATAGACACAAAGTACAACATGGCACTGTTTACTCTCTCCTCCGTTTTATCCGACAGGGCAGAGCCAAGCGAGGGACTTTATGCAAACACATGCTGGTTCTCCGGTGATGAAAAGATAATCGTCTCAAATGAGGCACCTCTTGTTTTTGCAGAGGATCCTTTTTGCGGGGAAAGCAAAGGCAAGCTTGAGTCTGAAACGGTGCTCAAGGGAAAGAGGCCTTCATGTTTTATCTGGAGCAGCATTACCCTTACTCCCTCACAGGAAAAGAACTGGTATCAGGTCTTTGACACTACGCTTGATGCAAAAAAAATAGTCCACCTGCAGCATTCAATTTCTGACAGGAAAAATGCAGTTCATGCTCTGGAAGCAGATATAGATGCTGGTGAGAAAATGATGACCAGTATAATTGCACAGGCAGACGGAATTCAGGACAGTGCGGCTACAATGACAGCGGTTCATCATCGTGCCAACGTAATGTTCAATGTGATGCGCGGCGGTATTTTTGCTGACGGCGGTTGCATTGTTCCCTCTGATTTTGTCGCTTTTATCGCACAGAGAAACAAGGCAAAGGTTCAGGATGTGCAGGCTCTTGTGGTTCCTATGGATAAGGACAAGCCATGCTCATATCCTGTGTTCAAGGATACGATCTTTAAATCATGTGACAGGCAGCTGCAGAGGCTTTTCCTTGAGTATCTTCCGATTACATTCTCGCGCAGGCATGGAGATCCCAGCCGTCCATGGAATAAATTCAACATCAAGCTTCAGGATGGAGACGGAAAACCAATCTTGAACTACGAGGGAAACTGGCGTGATATTTTCCAGAACTGGGAGGCATTGAGCTACTCATATCCAGAGTACATCCAGAACATCACGGCTAAATTCCTTAATGCAATGACTGCCGACGGATTCAATCCTTACCGCATAACAAGACAGGGTGTTGACTGGGAAGTTCCGGAACCCGACAATCCATGGGCTCAGTTCGGTTACTGGGGTGACCATCAGGTAATATATCTTCAGAAACTTCTTGAGCTTTATTCAAACCTTAACCGCACGGAGCTTTTGGGTGAGCTGGACATGGCACTTTATTCAAGCTCCAATATTCCGTACAGGTTAAAGTCATACAGGGATATCTGTGCTGATCCAAGAAACTCCCTTGTGTTTGACCAGAAATTAAGCGACTTATTGTTTGCAAAATCGAACGCAGAGGGAAGCGACAAAAAACTTGTTCAGGATGAGGACGGAGAAGTTGCCCTTGTGTCATTTACGGCAAAGATAATGCAGATTGTAATTGCAAAGGCGGCAAACCTTGTTCCTGGCGGCGGTATATGGATGAACACACAGCGCCCTGAATGGAACGATGCGAACAATGCGCTTGCAGGATGGGGACTTTCTGTTGTGACTCTGTGCTATCTTAGGAGAATGCTTGCTTTCCTTATTCAGCTTTATTCTGATGCACCTCAGGAGAATTTCACGCTTCCACATTCAACTGCGAAATGCCTTTTGGGACTGGGTGAGCTTTATGCAAAAAATGCTGACGGAAAATGCATTCACGATGACAGTACAAGAAAAGCATTTACAGACAAGGCAGGCCTTTTGTTCCAGGAGCAGAGGGAATCACTTTATGCAGAGGGGTATATCGGACAGGTTGAGAAAATTGAACGTGATGCCCTTGTAAAAATCCTCAGGGACATTCAGAATATTGTTGAGCTTTCCATATCAGAGAACAAGAGGGAAGACGGACTTTACCACACATACAACACGCTCAAGATTCAGGGTGATGAAATGAAGGTGTCGCGGCTTCAGGAAATGCTTGAGGGACAGGTTGCGATTCTTTCTGCAGGCCTCTTGAATCCTGAAGAGGCTGTTGAGGTAGTTGACGCACTTAAATCAAGCAAAATGTATGAGAAGAGACAGAACTCTTATACACTT
>JAGADS010000008.1 GCA_017613485.1 Treponema sp. | reverse complement strand
GATTTCAGCTTTATTATTGGTAACAATCTGCTCATGTGCTGTAACAGCCTGTTCAAGTCCCTCTGGTATAACAGTGCTTCCTTCTTCTGGGGTCGGATCATTTTTTGAGACTATGCAGACAGTAAACTTATAATATCCTCTGTCATCTGGAATATCATCTGAAAATACGAAGGTTTTGTCAAATTGATTCAGGGAAGTAATCGAATCAAATTCTCCCTCAAAATGCGTAACATAAGCGGCACCGTCTGTAAATTCCTTTTTCTGTGAATAAAGCCAGTACTTGTAGTTTGACTTTACCATGTTCTCAAGCTCAACACTGTCCTCATGGAAGTTATCCCAGATAAAGTTCAAGCCCATTGTTGCATAGGCATAAGAATTACCGTCTTCTTTCAATACAGGAGTATAATCCTTTATGTATAGGGCAGGGGCTTTCATTGCCCAGCCGGATGCCACAGAAGCAGAATTCTCTGATGACTCCATGAATGTGTAATCACTGTCATTTCTTATGCTTGACGGTATTACTGCGATTGATTTAACCTTGTAGTCGTAGATTATTCCGCGGTGGCTGTCTGTAACTGAATCCTCATAAGTGGCTGTATCACCTTTTTTGTAGTTTTCGATTGAGACTGTATTCATTGGAAGTGATGGCCATGTTTCCGTGCTGCTTTCCTTCCTGTAAATCTCAAACTTAAGCGGTACTTGTTTGTAACTTCCATCGCTTTTCTTGAGTATGTCAGCGCCTTCCGGCAATGTGAAGGTAAGGATTACCTTGTTTTTCTCGCTTCCGTGTGTTGCCACAAGGTTTTCTGGAGCAGCGGGGCGCAGTCTGTGCAGTGTTTCCTGATCCAGTGCAAGGCTTTCCCTTGTGTCTCCGTAGCTTGTGTTTCTGGCAATAACCTGGAAAGTATATTTTGTATGAGGGTCAAGGTTTTCAAGGACAACATGTGTAAGATCAAGGTCAGCTGCCCTGTATGTCCGTACCTGTTCAGTTCCGCCCTCAGGAATGTATTTTATGTCATATTCAGTGACTGCCAGATATGTATTCCTGTTGCAGTTCGCCATGAACCAGTCGATTGACACGGAGATTTCCCCGTTGATTTTGTCCTCGTAATTCTCGATTGCGGTGATTTCTGGTCTTGCAAGGGTTGAGCCTCTTACTGCAAGGCTTTTCTTTGTTTCGTTAAAAGATGAGTCTACGGCACTTACCTTATACCATACTGTTGAACCCGGGCTTACGTCCAATTCTATTGATGTGGCTGTAGTCTGTGTCAGCTGAATGAAATCCTCTTCACGTGGTGTGGCGGCGTCTGTTCCGTAAATATAATAGCGGGAGGCTCCGGTCAGTTCCTGCCATGAAAGATAGATTTTCTCCCGTCCGTTAGTTACATTGACATTCTGAGGAGCTACATTTCTTGAAAGGGAAGAGCCTGCAAGAGGTGTAGGCGCCGTAATGTATTCATTTTTACAGGAGACAAAAAAACTCAGGAATAGACTGAGTGTCAGGGTGAGAACAGAAGGCATTTTCATAGTAATCTTTCTCATACTCTATAACCGTCCTATCTATATATATTAGACAAAGATACAGCTGAAAGGTTTCAACTTGAAAAAAAAAGCCCTCCCGGTTTCGGAAGGACTTTGAAGCGGTAGAAGGGAGTCGAACCCTCGTCTCCAGCTTGGAAGGCTGGGGTAATGAGCCGTTATACGACTACCGCATAAGTGATGACATTACTATATCAAATTGAAATAATAATGTCAAGAGTTTATCGTCAAATCTTAAAGTGAACGCCTAAAGCACCGCTCCAGATAAAGTCTGTGTAGTTTCCTTTGTCAAAGAGACTTCTGATATCGGCACAGAGGCTTAATGTAAGCTGCGTTTTTGGGAGATTTACACTGCATCCACCGTAAACCTGCGGCTGTATACCTGAAAAATCCCATTTTCCGTCTTTATGTGTATCTGCAAGCCCAGTAGCAGTAACACTTCCAGAATCGCCGTCAGTAAAATGAAGGGCAGGAAGGCCACTTGAATTCTCTGAGTCAATAGCCCAGCTCCAGTCACATGAGGTATTGCTGAGAGTCCCCCTTGTACCTGCAAATAATGTAACAATCGCAAGATCCTTTGAAATCTGCCCTTGTATGAAAATCACCTGGGTTTGAAAACCGAGAGCCATGTCTATTGCTGTGTTTTGAGTAGTACCCAATACTTCCGTAGGAGGAGCATCTGTATGTACTTTTACAACTCCTTTTGTATATGCATATCCTGCTCCGACTGAAATCATCGGAATGGCACCATCTTCTTCCAAAAGTCTGATTCTGAAATCACCTCCGATGCTGAAATAATCAAAAGATCCGTCAAACCCCATAAAACCGAATTTTATTGCCTGACTCATATCGTATATTGTATTGGGGTCGTCAAGATGAACAGCAAAAATATTGGGATTTGTCATCATTGCAAAGATACCAAAATCAAAGGGAAGAACAAAACCTCCAAAACGTAATTCCAAAGATGCCGATGGAAAAACAAATTTATCTGGAATTTTTTCAAACTCAGCTGGATTCAGGCTCTTACCAGGATAAATACCGCCACCAGTTGCCAGTGTATTATAATCATCCGAAAGTTCTTTTGCAGCGGCTTTAAATCCCGCCATATTTATTGCAGTTCCTCCAATAGAAAAACCGCCACCAAGATGAGGATGAATTGTCGGAAACAGATTACCAATATGAGCCTCTGACCAGACGTTCATCTGTGTAGCAGCCTCTGGAGCCGCCACTTTTATTTCATTTGCAAAATCATTCAATCCATCTGCAATTTTTTGTTTCTGACCTGATGTAAGAATAGGAGTGCAGAATACAGAAAGAGTGGTCGTAAAGAAAACAGCTGTTAAAATATATTTCCTAAAGTTTTTCATAAAAACCTCCTTGATTAAACTCACCCAAGTAAAATTCTAATACATAATTGCATAAAAAACAAGTCAAATTCATTTTTTCTGAAGAATCGCAAAAATCAGCAAGACCGCGTTGTAAGCAAAATGAGCAAAGGTTCCTGCCCATATCGAAAGCGATTTTTTCCTGCATATCCTGAGCATTATTCCTCCCAAAAGTGCATTCAGGACTGCCATAAGCCCCAGATAGCGGTGTGACATGGCAAATACAAGCACACATGCACATTCTGACAAAATAGCGGGTATTTTTCTTTCTTTAGAGAACAAAAGAAGTGTTTCGGGCAGATACTCCCTGTATATAACCTCCTCATAAAAAGCACCCGTCAAAAGATTCAGAAAAACAACTGCATATTCAAATTTACTGAAATTCAAGTCAATCAGCGTTTCCTTGTAATCCACCGGAAGAATCAGTGTCAGAGCCTGCATTAGTGCCTGTATGATCATCAGGAAACCGAAGCATAAAGCTGACCATGATAAAAAAAGCATCACGTGCCTGAACCTTCCTTTTTTATCGCAAGTCGTTTTTTTTGACACATATATCTGTTGATAATATAAAAAAATGGCGATAATCAAACGTAGGAGAAGAAATGGACTGATTTTTCCGTTGTTCGCAATGGTTGCCGTTGAACCGGGATTTACCAGAAGCGGTGGAATTATGAGAAAAATTAAAACTGCAATCCATTCAATCAGTAGTATTTTTTTATTCATTTTATGACCAGCACTTTATGCTATTATAAATGAATATTAAAGAGAGGTCAATTTGAGCAGTCTTATAGCTTTTTTAATCATCATTGCAGTAGTCGCGATTATTGCCCGTATTTACGTGGTAAATGATGCAAAGATAAAATTCTATACAAAGGGCATGGATTCTGACTTTAAATTGGGTGAAATAAACACTTTATGGAAACTTGCCAAGAAAACCAAGCTTGAGGAACCAATCTCTCTTTTTCTCTCTACAAATGTGTTGAATGACTGTATCGCGCAGATTATAGCAGAGGCAAAAAACAATAATACAGAAAACAGCTACCAGACTCAGCAGTTCCTTTCAAAACTCTATAAATACCGAACACGAATTACCCTTGACCATGAGGGAAAGAAAGGACTTGAGGATACCCGATCTCTTGATACAGG
Source organism: Treponema sp. (assembly GCA_017613485.1). The sequence goes on along the minus strand of JAGADS010000008.1, from coordinate 4,607 downwards.
ACAAAGGCTCAGGATTATCCTTCCGGGCAAAGGTGTTTTTGCATCTGTTGTCTTGAACAATGGCCGCGAGCTTGTAGTTTCACTTCCACGTCAGGAAGACAAGAAAAACAAGCGTTTCACGGTTCTTGACGGAGAACTCTGGGAGGATCATCATATTTCAGTATATTTCTGGCGCAAGGGTGATGCTGGATATGCATTTGACACTGAGGTATTTGGTGCAGGTGTGTTCCAGGGGCAGGACTGTCTTTTCCTCCGCCACAGCAATAAGCTTGACCGTGCCCAGAAGAGACAGTCAGTACGCTGTGTATGCAATATCTATGCCCAGATGTACATGATAAAATCCGAAGTGGTTGACTATAATGCCGTGGATACCGAGGAAGGCTACCGATGCCTGCTTGAGGATATAAGTGAAGATGGAGCAATGATAAGAATCGGTGGTGTAGGCAAGGCAAATGCAAGGATAAAGCTTCAGTTTGAATTGCAGGATACGTTCATAATGATGTACGGAATAATCCGTGCAGTTGAATACAACAAGGTGATTGACCAGTCACGACTTCATTTTGAATGTACACATATCGATCCATCAATGAAAAATGCTATTCTCTCCTATGTTTATAATGTCATCCCGGAAAATGAAAAGGAAATCAATGAGGCTTTGATTGCATCCGAAGAAGACAGCTATAACGAAGAGCTTCCGTCTGGTGTCGTTATTGACATAAATCCGGATTATTCAACAGCAGTCCCGGAAAATAAACCGGAAGAAACCGACGAAACAGAAAATGCCAATGAACAGCAAGAGCCAGAACCTGTTGTGGAGAATCTTGTAAAATCAGCTCCAAAACCAAAGCTTAATCCAGCAAATGATCCTAGCGTTGAAATAGTAGCTGGAGATGATTCTTTCGGTATGGGAGGAGTTCCCAATACAGAGGCTCAGAATATACTGGGAAACGGTTTTATACCTGATAAGGATCTTAGCGTAAAGAAAAACTAAAAAAAAACAACTTTTTTCCAAAATTTTTGTTAAAAACAGCATGTCCGGTACTATATATAATATATAGGCCGGATTATTTTTTTCTCCGGCTGCAAGAGGCCAGATGATAAGAATTTTATTAGATTATTTAAGAAATCCCTTTATAATCGCTTCTGTAACAGTTGCCATGCTGCTTTATGGTGGCTTTGTTCCTCTGCGTCCTCAAAGTCCATATTCATCCATCATTCCAATAGAAGAAGCCGTTTCCATAACCGGAAGGATAAACTCTAATCCATCCAGGTTTTCCTCTGGAAAATATTACTCTGCACAGCTTAAGGCTTGCAATGTTTCAACCGAAAAAAATAATTCAATAATAAAAGCAGAGTCATCGGGAAAAGTCAGGATATGGATTCCATCTTCCATAGTTGAGGCTGTTTACCCAGGAAAACTGTACTCCATTTCCGGTAAGACAGCACTTATTGAAATGGGTGAGATTGTTTCTTGTCACGGTTACTGGAACAGTGATTACAAGTGTTTTGTTGTGACTTCGCTTGATTATATGGGCTATGACAGTAGTTTTTGGGGTACAGTTGAACATTTCCGTGCAATGTGCCGCCTAATCTTTAAAAGGCTTATGTATTCATGGTCAAAGGCTGGAGGATTGATTCTGTCACTATTGTCAGGCTCGCGGGAATACCTTGGTGACGGGGTTTCTGATTCATTCAGGGATGCAGGCCTTTCTCATATTCTTGCATTAAGCGGAATGCATCTTTCATTTTTCTCAGGCCTTTCTTCAAAAGCAGGCACTTCAGTTTTCGGGAAACGATGGGCAGGAATATTTCAGGCACTGGGCATACTTTTCTTTATATGGTTTGCAGGCCTTTCTCCGTCATTGTTCAGGGCTTTTTTATGCTCACTTATTGCAATTATTGCAAGGGGTGTCTTCTGCTGCACGGCAGATACGCTTGAGATTCTTTCTCTATCATTTTTAATACATGTCTGCGTAATTCCAGAGGATGTCAAGACAGCTGCTTTCATGCTCTCATACGGGGCACTTGCAGGAATCCTCATTTTCTCAAAACTCTTTCTATGCTTCTATTCAAAAATATTTCCACCAAAACTCTCTGGTTCCCTTTCTGCATCAACTGGTGCACAGGTGTTCGGAGCCCCGATTTCAATCTCACTTTTCGGTTCCTTTGCCCCTGTCGGAATCGTAGCGACGGTTTTTGCAGCTCCTTTAATTTCACTGTTTTTTACATTATCCATAATTGCCATTATATTATGCCTGTGTATGCCTTTTCTTTCAGGCGTGTTTGGTGGTATACTTAACATGTTCTATAATTTCATTGTGTGGATAGTGGAATTTTTTGCTAAATGTCCGCCAGTCCAAGTCTGACATTTTTATAAGGATTTTGTATGACAAAGATAGATTATAATTCACCGCTTGAGCTTAAAAATTTTCTTGAGCAGAACGGCATGGCGATGCAGAAAAAATTCGGTCAGAATTTTCTTGTTAATCCCAAGGCAAGGACACGCATTGTTGACATGCTTGATATTCATGAGGCAGAAGAAATCTGGGAAATAGGACCTGGGCTTGGCTGCATGACAAGGGAAATACTTGATAAAAAGGCAAGCCTCACGGCATTTGAGATTGACAGGGGGTTCATCTCTGCCCTTAATGAGATATTTTCTCCAGAAATCAATGCAGGAAATTTCCGTATTGTCTCAGGTGACGTGCTAAAGACATGGCAAAAAGAGGTTCAGGATAAAAGGCCTGTAAAGCTTTTCGGGAACCTTCCGTATAACATTGCATCAACTTTTATTGCCGACACTATCGAGCATGGCTTTGCATTTGAGCGCTGTGTGTTTACCGTTCAGAAAGAGGTTGCACAGAGAATATGCGCAAATCCGTCCTCAAAAGATTATTCTTCGTTTTCGGTTCTATGTCAGTGGCTTTATGATGTAAAGCTTGGTTCTGAGATTTCTGCCGGTAATTTCTGGCCAAGACCCAATGTAGCATCCCAGACCGTGCTTCTTACGAAAAAGGAAAACCCGTTAAAATGCTCAAATCCTAAATTGCTTGTCAAATTGATTCATGCTCTTTTTTCAAGCAGAAGGAAAACCGTATTGAACAATATAAAAAGCATATTGCCACAAGGTCATGAGCCGCAGAAAATTCTTGAGGAAGCAACAATAGACAAAAACATGCGTGCTGAAAATCTTTCTGTCAGCGACTATGTGCGGTTGTCTGAAATATGCTCTTCTGCTATAATGTCATCAAAAGGAGACTAAGGAGCAGGTTTATGTCCAAGTCCGAGATAGAAGAAAAACTTTTGAATATAAAAAATCAGATTCATCTTGCTGAAAAAAAAGCTTCTGCAAAGAGTGATTCTGTGCGTCTTTGTGCAGTAAGCAAATTTCATCCGGCTCAGGATGTAATCGATGCCTTTAATGCAGGACAGATTCTTTTTGGAGAGAACAGAGTCCAGGAGGCAACCGAAAAATTCACAGAGATAAACCAGACGCTTGCAGCACAGGGAGTAAATAAACTTCCGGAGCTTCACATCATTGGCTCACTGCAGAGCAATAAAGTAAAAAAAGCGGTTAGCATTTCCTCCTGCATTCAATCTGTTGACCGCATTGAGCTTCTTGAGGACATAGAAAAACACTGTGCAGGCCTTGATAAGCAGATATCGGTTTTCTTTGAGTATCACACCGCAGAGGATTCCAAATCTGGATATGAAAGTGAGGACGATCTTTTCAGGTCCCTTGAACGCTGTGCATCTGGTGATTTTCCTCATGTAATTCCAGCCGGTCTTATGACAATGGCCCCTTTTGTTCAGGATGAAAAACTCATAAGAAAATCATTCATAACTTTACGTAATCTTCGTGATTCAATACATACTCGTTTTCCGTCACTCCCTGTTCGAGAACTGAGCATGGGCATGAGCGGTGATTTTTTAATTGCAATAGAAGAGGGCAGTACAATGGTTAGAATAGGGACTGCTATTTTTGGTGAGAGGAATTATCAATGAAAAAATTCCTTGTCATTTTTACTGTTTTATCATTGCTGTTTTCCTCACAGCTTTTTGCAGAAGACACAAAATCAACAGAACCGGAGCCGTATGAAAAATCAGAATTCCCAGAATGGCTTCTAAATTTAAGGCGTTCAGAAATCGTTACTTTGGGCTCAGTTCCTTTTACAACTCTTGCGGTATCCCTTACATACAGTACAATTCAATATGCAACAGGAAAAACAACAAGTTTCCCAAGTCCTTTCAATAAAAATGCAGCTTACACTCAGGATGACATGAAAATTATAGTAGGTGTTTCCCTTGGAGTAAGCCTAGTCATAGGAATCGTTGATTTTATAATCACAATGGTAAAGCATAAAAATCAAGTGAAAATCCAGCAAAGGGCGATTCAGGAATCAAACAATATAACGATTATTCCTACAAATAATTTTTCACCTCAGGATAATTTACCTGATGATGAAGAGCAAGAACAAGGCATGGAAAAAGAGTAGTGCATTATTTCAGCATAAAGGTTCCTTCTGATTACACAGAAACCCAACGTTTGGATTCTTATATAGCATCTCTTCCCAATGGAATGAACCGCAGCAAATTGAAAAGCGGTG
>JAGADS010000097.1 GCA_017613485.1 Treponema sp. | reverse complement strand
GAAAGACCCGACAAAATGCAAGGTTACGTTTACTGTAGAGGCAGAAGCTGCAAAGGACGTAAAAACTATAACAATAGCAGGAGACTTCAACAGTTGGAGCAGCACCGCAAATCCACTTAAGCAGGGAAAAGACGGTTCATTCTCTGTTACTATTGAGCTTGAAAAAGGCAAGGAATATCAGTTCCGCTATCTGCTTGACGGAAAACGCTGGGAAAATGACTGGGCCGCAGACAAATACATTCCGGCTCCTTTCTCCCACACAGATAACTCAGTCGTTATCTGCTAGACATCCCTTATATGCCGGGTAATTTGGACTCCTTTGTTCATAAATCCCGGCTCTTTTTTTTCTCATGCAGTCTGATTTAAATTCCAATTTGATTTCTATTCTCAATTGCCGTATTCAGGATGGCTCCAGGCCTGTACTGAAGGATTTTTCCTGGCAGATGAATGAAGGAGAGGCTTGGCTTGTGACCGGTCCAAACGGTGGCGGCAAGGCAGACTTTGTAAAAGCACTTAGTTCCCAGCTTGATTTTGTTCCTGTAGACTCTTACGATCCCCAGAAAAAAGGCAGCTTCCACTCATCTTTTGAAGGCTCTGTTTCGGTTGTCTCCCTTGAGATGGCAGCCCGCTTAATTGAAGAAGAACGTGAACGCGATGAAAGCGAGATTCTGGACAGGGAAGACATCGGACGAACAGGACGTCAGTATATTGCGGAGGTTCTTGGCGGTTCAAGTGCAAAAAACGCACCTCTTCCTCCGATTGCATCCCGTCTTGAGACAATGCCCCAGGTAAAGCTTTGTGGCGTGGAGAAGATTCTGGACAGGGGACTGCGCTATATGTCCACCGGTGAAATAAGGCGTACCCTTTTGTGCCGTGCTCTTTTATCCGGTTCGAGGCTTTTGATCCTGAGCGATCCTTTTGCAGGCCTCGATGCTGAATCCCGACGCATTCTTCTTGAATTCTTTGACACCATGGTAAACCGTCAGCTTAATGCTAAAAATTCTGGAAGCGGTTTCCCTTCGATTATACTGAGCATGGAAAGGTTCTCTGAGATTCCTTCCTCAATAAACAAGGTACTTGAGTTTACGGCTGGGAAAGTCTCCTTCTGCGGAGAAAGAAATGATTACGAGAAAATTCTGTCGGAACGTGAAAACCAGAACAGGGAAAAACATGTTCAGGAAAGAAATGATTTCTTGAACGCACTAAGGGAAATTCAGGAGAAATATTCGGCTGGAACTGATGATTCATCCTTAGGGAAAAGCTCTTTTGAAAAAAGCGGGACCCTGATTAAATTTGAGGACGTGAACGTAGGCTGGGGCGATCATCATGTGCTTGTTAACCTGAACTGGGAAGTAAGGCATAACGAGCACTACCTTATACGTGGACCAAACGGCTCCGGAAAGACTACGATACTTGAGCTTATAACAGGCGACAACATGCAGGTGTTCCGCGAGAAAATCTATCTCTTTGGAAAAAGGCGTGGAAGCGGAGAGACAATCTGGGACATAAAGAAAAAACTTGGCATCGTAAGCTATCGTCTTCATGTTGAATACCGCATGGTGGGTGACACAAGCCTCTTGGAAACGATAATCAGCGGTTTCTACGACAGCATAGGCCTTTATGAAAACCCTTCAGATTATGAGAAAGCTGTTGCACGTCAATGGCTCAAGCTTGCAGGATTTGAAAAAAAGGAAATGCAGGCATTCAAGAACCTGAGCTACGGTGAGCAGAGGGCAATATTGATTCTGCGTGCTGCGGTAAAAAGTCCTCGTGTCCTGATTCTGGATGAGCCATGCCACGGTCTTGACGAGAACAACCGCTCAATGATTCTGGATCTGCTTGAGGTCATTGCCGGAACAGGAACCACAACCCTTCTTCACGTAACCCATGATCCAAGCGAGGTCCTTCCGTGCGAGAAACATGTGCTGGAACTTTACCCGGATCAGAACCCGATGTACAAAATCCTGTAGTTCTCCCTGTTCACAAAAAAAGCTAAAAATGATAGAATCCAGTTCTCTTGTTGGATGGTATTTTATGAAAATTCTATTTGTTATGAACAATGCTTTTACTAGAGGAAATGGACTTGCCGGTTCATGCAGAAATACGGTTAAGTATCTTCGTGAGGCAGGAGAGGAAGTACGCATTCTTTCTGCAGAGGGGGAAGACGGAGAAAAACCTGACTATCTCTTGCCAGATGCACATCTTCCTGTATTTGATGATCTGGTGCACAAGCAGGGCTATTCGTTTGCAAAGGCAGACAGGGATATGATTACCGAGGCAGTAAGATGGGCAGATGTCGTTCATCTTGAGGAGCCGTTTGTCATTCAGATGATGGTGTGCCAGATTGCTAAAGAAGAGAACAAGCCTTTGACTGGAACCTATCACCTTCATCCCGAAAACCTTTTTGCCTCTGTTCATTTAAGAAAGAGCCGCTCACTGAACTGTTCAACCATGATTTTATGGAGGAATTCTGTATTCAATCACTGTAAGATTATCCAGTGCCCGACGGAAAATGTAAAGGAGCGTCTGATACGGTATCATTACAAGCCTGAGCTCCGTGTTATCTCCAACGGTATGCTGAATGAAGATACAGCCCCTCTTGAGCATAAAGAGATGGAAGACGGTTTCTATACAGTAGTTACGACAGGACGTTATTCAGTTGAAAAGAAACAGAAAATACTGCTCAAAGCAATGAAGTATTCAAAATATGCCGGTAAAATAAAGCTTGTACTTGCTGGCCGTGGACCTACAGAAGAGATGTTAAAAAAGAAAGCCGATAAACTGGTTAAAAAAGGCATCCTAAAAACTCCGCCGGTGTTCTGTTTCTGCAATGCGGATGAATTAAAGCAAATATATTCCAAGGCTTCCCTATATATTCACTGTGTGATTATCGAGGTGGAAGGAATGTCTTGCATGGAAGCCATACAGACTGGTCTTGTTCCTGTTATAGCAAAGGGAAGATATACTGCCACATCTCAGTTTGCATTAAGTCCTCAGAGCATTTACAAGAAATGCAACGCCAAGGATCTCGCAAGGAAAATTGACTATTGGCTTTCTGACGATGACAGGCGTAAAAAAGAAGCCGCACGATATCTTGGCATGGGAAAAGAATATGACATCCACAAGTCCATAGAAAAGCTAAGACAGATGTTCAGGGATGCAGTGGAAAAATAGACGGTTTCAGCTTGAGCCTTTGCAGCAATTGTCACAGCCTGTTACTGCAACATGTTTTTTCCCGTCAGCATAATTGAAGAGGCGTGCAACCAGGTGTCCTTCCTGAGGAACTTCCTTGTGGCATACAGGACATTCCCTTTTTAATCCCGGTTCCATTTTAGGATAGCAGTGAGGACACCCCATTATGATGCAAAGCTGGTGGGGAACATTCATCGGCCGGTAAACCCTGCTGTATAAATCGACACCCTTGGGAAGCGGAGTATTGCATACAGGACAGCTGATTAAAAGACCCTGTGCCGCCGCATTTTCACGTGTACGCTTGACAAGTTTCTGCTGCCTTACTGTTTTTGACCTTGTGTTCTGCCATTTGATTATCCACAGCATGAGCCAGATGAAAAACAGGACGACAGCGAATATCAGGAAATAAACGAACCACCTTGGCATCGTGCTCACCTAATTTGCCACACGGATGTAGAAGCCCTTTCCCTCTGTGGCAGAAAAATCCTTTGCCTTGGTGACTTCCAGCACATATCCGTTTGCCTTTTTGTTAATGGAGATTTTGTCCCATTTTTTGTCGGAAGATGTCGGTATTGTTCCCCAGTCATTGGGATTGTTGCTTTTGTTCATCTCGTAAACAGGAGTCCTGCCGCAAATCTTGCTGAGCCTGTTGCAGAATACAATCGCCTGATAATAGCTGATGTTATAAATCGGGGCATAGTCGTCGGTAAACAGAAGCGGTGTATCCTTCATCACGTAATACCACAGCCACTGACTTACAGGATACTGTGACCTTCCTGCCTTGAACAGAGGTGGAACAGATTTTGCGGATGCCTCACGCTCTGCCTTTTTTTGCTCTGCCTTGATCTCATCGTCATTCATTCCACGGACAATCCTTAATCCTGTGTTCGGGCTCTTTGTTGTCGGAATCTGTTCAGATACACAGTTTGCAAGTGTCGTTCCGTTTTTGCTTGTGTCATATCCGCCACCCACGATGAATTTATTTGGCCTGAGTTTTGACGCACCATCCCAGCACCATTCCCAGACATTGCCGTTCATATCATAGACTCCGATTTCATTCGGGTCCTTAATTCCAGCTTCATGAGTGGAGTGATCGCTGTTTACGCTGTACCATGCAAGCTCATCAACTTCATCGCCACCAACATAGATGTTATTTGTCTTCTCTGAACCGCCTCTTGCCGCAAAAAGCCATTCTTCCTTGGTGGGAAGCCTGTATCCTGTTGCAACCGGAGACATGTTAAGTCCATACCAATCGCCGCTTTCCAGGCTGTCCCAAAGTCCTGGATCCGTAATACCGTTCACACTGTAAACTGGCTCAAGATCCATCTCCATGCTCAAAAGATTGCAGAAAACCAGTGCATCATAATAGGAGACATTTTCCACAGGAAGTTTCTCGCCCTGAAAGTTGGAAGGATTTTTTCCCATGATCAATTCATATAGTTCCTGGGTTACTTCGGTCTTGGAAATCGCAAATCCGCTCCTGGAATGAACCAGAAGTACAAAGTTGTCATCGTCCATGATGGAATAGAGTTTTCCTAAACGGTCCTCCGCCTCTTCCTGTGCGGGTAAAGCTGCAAGTGAAATAAAAATAGAAAACAAAGCAATAAGGGTCTTTTTCATCAGTCCACCGTCCTAAATATATAAATTATAACATATAGGGAAAGTTACAACAACACCATTTGATTTTTACAGGGGAGTGCTCCAGCTTGCGACTTGCCTATTTATCCGTGTTGCGGTATAATGAGGTTATTGGGGGATTTCAACATGAACTACTGTATCATAGATTCAAAATCAGGAAAGAGTGTGGACTTTGACTTTAAGCCGGTTGAGGATGCGAAAAAAGCTGTCTGGCGCTCACGTGAGGATGCTTTCTATTTCCTTGACTGCTTTATCCGCGACAGTTCTGCTCAGGAACTTGATTCTGATGCAATAAATAAGGCCAGGGCTCAGTTTACAGTTCAAGAACTCGCATAAAATTCCGATGTCTATAGATATGCGTAGACTATTTATTCTTTTGTTTAGTTTTCTGACGGTAAGCTGTCTTGCCGCTCAGACCAAGCCATTATACAGGTTGCCGGAAACTTCTCCGTCAAAATCAGATGACACATCCGAGCCATATCTGGTGGGAACAGACTCAGGTCTCTATCAGATATCATCCAAAGGTCAGGCATCGGCTCTATGGACTGAGGGTAAGGTAACAAAAATCCTTAAAACCCAGGTCACTGTCGATTCAAAAGAGGTAACAAAGTGGTATTTCGTTACTTCAAAGGGAATTGTCTCTTCCTATGACCTTATCAGCTTTACGGAATGCAACAACGGACTTCCTGTTCTTACGATAAAGGAATATGCCGACGGTAAAAAGACCTTAGTAAATCAAAGCCAGCTCTTAAAGGACCTTTGTGTGGATCCTCTTGATCAGAACATTCTGGTCACTGCCACAAAGGATGCCGTTTACATTACGCGTGATGGCGGAGCAAAATGGACTTCGCTCAGCTCAACAAGCAAATATACTGCCGGAATAAAGGCAGCCGCCGTTGCCCACATGCCTGTCTACGCATCAGACGGAAGCATTCAGTCAACAAAGCTCACCGTTTTCATGTCACATTCAATTTATGGATTCTCTTACTGCTACCCGGACAATGGAGCCACCTGGAACGATGTGTCCAAGGGATTCGGTTTCCTCCCAAGTCTTACGCAGCCGGATGAAGTAAGCGATATCCTTCCTGTTTTATGCAGCGATTCAAGCGGAAAGCTTTATGTCGAGATTTACTGTGCCAACAGCTACATGCCTAAAATCTATCATTTTGACTGGAAGAACAAAAAGGCAGATGTAATCTATTCAGGAAAAGGTCAGGCCGAGTCAATCGACAGCTTGTGCCAGGTTGGAAACTCACTTTATTTTGTGATGCTTGGTGAGGTTAAGTCAATTTCCCTTGCAGGTGGAAGCGAGGAAGCCATGCCCAAAGAATATGGAACATGGAAAAAACAGCTCTATCTTGCAGAAGGAAACGTAAATGCCGCCTATGTTCCTGCAAAGCGTGACGGTCTTTCACAGCCTGTTCAGTTGAATGAGCTTTGGATGCTGCAGCCTGATATCTCCCTGAGCAAATACGGAGAGACTGCAACCGACAAAAAGGCAGTCTACATTTCCGCATACCAGGTCCGCAACATGACCGGAATCACCAAATACAAGAATATCGTAAAGAACAACAAGCTCAATGCAGTTGTCGTTGACATGAAGGACGATTACGGTGTCCTCAGGTTCACGCCTAACTCTGAGCTTTTAAAGAAGAAAGGCTATGTCTCCGCATATAAGATGGACGTAGAGCAGTTTGTCTCAGAGTTCAAGAAGGATGACGTGTATCTTGTTGCACGTATCGTTGTGTTCAAGGACAAGCATCTTTCTGAGTATGCAGGCGGTAAATATGCCGTATGGAACTACAATACCGGAAAAGCATGGGTCGGAACAAAAGACTCAAGCGGAACTTTATACGACGAGAACTGGGTTGACCCGTATTGCGAGGAAGTCTGGGAATACAATGTGGAGATTGCAAAGGAACTGATTCAGCGTGGATTTGACGAGGTTCAGTTTGACTATATCCGTTTCCCAACCGACGGCCTTAATCTTGGAAGTGCCTCCTACAGATGGAAGGAAAAGGGAATGGACAAGGAATCTGCAATCATGTCTTTCCTTTCCTATGCAAGAAAAAATATAGATGCCCCGATTGGAATCGACATTTACGGAGCTAACGGCTGGTACAGGAGCGGAACACGTACAGGTCAGGATGTAGAGATGCTTTCTGAATACGTTGACATCATCTGTCCAATGTTCTATCCGTCACACTTTGAGCAGAACTTTCTTGAGTCAACGCCTGTAGTTGAACGCCCATACCGCATCTACTTCTACGGAACATACCGCAACATGGTTATCGGACGCAACCGTATAATCGTGCGACCCTGGGTTCAGGCATTCTACATGGGTGTACGCTACGACCGCACATACTACGACAAGAACTACGTAAAGCGCGAGATATTCGGTGTAAGGGATTCCGTGAACCGCGGTTACATGTACTGGAACAATTCTGGCGGAATGTATGATGACATAAGTCCTGATCCGTGTGATGCTCCTTCTCCATGGAAGGCAAACGAGGCAGACCTGCAGTACAAGCTTCCTGCATTCAGCTCAAGTCCTGAATTACGCGAAAGCAACACTAACATAAAGAGGACCCCAATTGCATCTGCACCAGACAGGGACGATGACATGATAAGCATATTCAACTCTGTACTCTATCCTGTTCCGGATGCCTATGACACACAGGACAAAAAGGGAAATTCCGCAATGCTCCTTAGTGTGAACGGCGGGACAAAATAAGCAGATGACAAATCTGGGCTACACCCCGAATGAACCTATAGCGGCAATAGCGACATCACTTGCACCTGCTGCTATAGGAATCGTCCGTACAAGCGGTGAAGGCTGTATAAAACTCATTTCTGAAATATTTTCAAATCCAAAAAAACTCCTCTCTGCATCTCCCAACTCTCTTGTCTACGGCTGGATTGTTCAAGGTGATAAGAAAATCGATCAGGTGATGCTCGGTGTCTATCATGGGCCAAAATCGTTTACCGGCGAGGACATGGTGGAGGTCTACTGTCACGGCGGAGTTGCGGTTGTAAAGTCAGTGCTGGAGCTTCTTCTGCACTCAGGATTCAGGCAGGCGGAAAAGGGAGAGTTCACGTTCAGGGCATTCATAAACGGAAAGACTGATCTTACCCGTGCAGAGGCTGTAAAAGAGATAATCGACAGCAAGACAGATGAGTCAAGGAACCGTGCTCTTGGGCGGCTTCAGGGAAATCTTTTTGAGGAAATCAATTCAATCAAAAAAATGATAGTGGATTCCATTGCCCAGATTGAAGTTGAGATTGAATATCCCGAGGATGAGGAGAACATCAGCGACACATTTGATGACTCGCTTTTGCAGGAGGCAAAAAAACGCCTTGAGGTTCTTGTGGCATCATGGAAAAACGAGAAGCTTTATCAGGACGGACTCCGTGTTGTTTTGTGCGGAAAAACCAATGCAGGAAAATCCAGCCTGTTCAACTCACTCTTAAAGGAAGACCGTGCGATAGTAAGCGATATTGAGGGAACCACTCGTGACTGGCTTGAGTCATGGGTAAGCTTTGACGGACTCCCTGCTAGAATCTTTGACACTGCGGGACTCAGGAAAACAGATGATGTGATAGAGGCGGCCGGAGTTGAGCGCACAAAGGATTTGAGTAAGGATGCCGACCTGATTCTTTATCTTGTGGACTCTACTGTGGGACTTACAGACGATGACCTTTCCTTTATGGAGAATGCAGGCAATCTTCCTGTGATTCTTGTGTGGAATAAATGCGATTCAGAGAAGACTCTTCCCATGCCGGAAAAAGGACCGTGGAAAAAAGCTGCTTCGGTTTCTGCAAGGACAGGAGATGGAACCGGGGTTCTGGCAAAGGCGGTAAAGGAGCTTCTTGAGCTTGATGAAAGTTCAAATCGGAGTGGTGCGGCCCTGGGAAGTGAAAGGCAGAAGGATTCCGTTGTGGAAGCGCTTGAGCGTGTAAACCATGCCCTTAATGTTGCGGAGAGCGGACTTGCGATGGATGCCGTTGTTCAGGATCTGGAGGACAGCCTTGATTCATTGGGTGTAGTAACCGGTGAGGTAAGCGCCGACGATATCCTTGAAAGCATATTCAACAATTTCTGCGTAGGAAAATAAACAGCTCTCCAAAGGTAGTGTTTGACTTTTACAGGATAAATTATTAAAATGGCAATTAATCAGGAGGTCTG
>JAGADS010000096.1 GCA_017613485.1 Treponema sp. | reverse complement strand
GGCTTTGTCTTTTCCTGGGCGTTTATGGCGATTCCACTCCAGAATTTCACGTTCTGCCTGTGATCCTGGATAAGATGGGGTATGTTCTCAAATGCCCATTCCTTTAGCTGTTCCTTTGTGATCTTGCGGTCTTTCTGGAGCATCAGTATGGCGGTGCGGAGATTCTTTACTTCATCTTTTTTGTCTATGAACGAAAGATAGTCGTCTTCTGTGGCAAAAAAAATCTTGCGGATATATGTTTGCGGTCCCTTGCTCCTTGTGACTATGGTCTCGGTTTCCAGGGAATAGCCTGTGCCTGTGTTTGCCTTGGAGTAACGCAGAATGTCTGGGTCTCCGTTGGCCTGTCCGGTTATCTGTAAGGGGAAAAAAGATCCTGCCTCATCCCGTGTGGTTCCGCATAAAACAGTGATGATGTATTTTTGAAAATCCCCGTATGACTCAAGCGCACGTTCCTTAATCTCGTTAACAGTCATTTTGCCACCTTAATCAATAATATAACAGTAAATAGGAAAAGTCCACTAGAATTTCTTATATATATGGTGTAAAATATATATTTAAGTGGAGGAAAATATGAAAAGGAATTCCGTTGTTGCGCTGCTGTTTGCAGTTACAGTTTCTGTCCTTACATTTTCATGCGGAAGTCTTGGTGCTTTTGGTGATTTGTTGCAGACCCCTTCTTTGAGCATGGAGGGTGTTTCAGTCAAGTCTCTGGATACAGAGGGTATTACATTCAACTGTGACTATGCCATTAAAAATCCTTACGGTGTGTCGCTTTCAATAGCCGGATTTAACGCCGACATCTCTTACGAAAATTCAAAAGTTACAAATGTGAATACGACTAGTGGTGTTACAGCAAGAGCCCAGAGTTCAACCAAGAACAGCTTTGATTTCAAGGTGCCGTATACTTCAATCATAAATCTTGCCCGCTCAACTTCAGGAAAAAAGACTCTTCCGTTTGCTGTTGACGGTACTGTTACACTGGACATAAGCAAGGTTCCTGCCCTCAGTTATCTTGGGGACAAGCTTGATCTTCCTATTGATGCAGCCTTTGATGTTCCTGTGTTCAAGCCGAAGATGTCTGTCTCAAATGTCGCTGTAAAGATGCCAACCTTGAGCGATCTTAAGGACCAGCTTGTAAACGGTGGTCTTGGTATATTAAAGGCAACACAGATAGCAACAACGCTTCTTTCTGGAAACAGAATCACGACCGATATTCTTGATGGAATTGACCTTGATATTGATTTTACATTTGATGTAAATGTTGCCAACGAGGGAAATGCTGACTGGGAATTCAACATCAAGGACTGCTCTCTTAAAACAGCCGGCGGATCCATTGCTAAAGTTTCTCCTTCTGGAAAAACAACCGGTATCACATCAAAGAGTGCGACAGTTCCCATGACAGTTTCACTCAATACGATACAGAGCGGTGCGTTTATCGTTCAACTGCTGAATAAGAGCGGAAACAATCCTGTGTTCACCCTGGATACCGGACTTTCTTTCCCGGATACAAAATATGCAAAGAACATTCCGCTTTCATATTCATACGAGATACCACTTTCAAGCGTAAAGAAGCAGTAAGACTGTTTGATTATGAAGCTGCCTTATCTTTTTTCATGGTTGGATACAAGAAACGAAAAAGGCCTCCTGTACGAGAACATTGATGCTGTACGGCTGAACAACATCCGTATGTTCCGTTACCTGATGCTTCATGTCGGCTGGATCCAGGCAGTAATCGGACTGGTGGGAATTTTCCTTCATTATGGCATCCCTTATGTTGCGTTCTACTGGTTCATGTCGGTATTGTCAATAATCCTCTCTTTTATTTTCAGGACTGAAAGTGACCGTGTAAAAAAACATTCAAGTGTGCTTGTTCATTTTTGTACGCTGGTTTTTTATTTTCTAGGCATTTTCCTTAGTGTATATTCTCCCTATGGTTCTCACCATGAGGCAGTTTCTTTTACATGTCTTCTTGTCGTGCTTCCTGTTCTTTACATCGACAAAAGTGCCCTAGTCATTCTTGAGACGATTTTTGTTTTCATAATTCATATGGTTTTGGCATTCTGGATTAAGCCACGAGCTGTAGCGATTCTTGATCTTCTGGATACAGCGGTGTTTGCTCTTATGGGAACATTCCTTGGTGGATATATACGTCTTCTTCGTCTTGAAAGTTTTCATAAGGATAAAATTCTTGTAAAACAGCGTGATACCGATGTACTTACGGGGCTTTCTAACCGTCGTGTTCTTTTCTCAAAGATGGATGTGCTTCTGGATAAGCCTGTGGATATTTTGAATGTTGCCATGATGGACATTGACTATTTCAAACAGTACAATGATACATACGGTCACCAGATTGGAGATGAATGTCTGTCTACGGTTGGACTTGCCATGCGTCAATTCGGGCGTGAGAATAACCTTACTTTCTGCCGTTACGGTGGTGAGGAATTTACTGCGCTTGGTGCTGACATTCCTGAGCAAGAATTCAAGGTTTTAATTGAAAAGCTTTTGGAGACAATTCGCGGACTTGAGATTCCTTTCTCTCACGGATTCAACGGAATTGTTACAATCAGTGCCGGTTATGCTGCCGTCAAGGTTATGCCTGAATATCTTCCGGAAAACTATATAAGAATAGCTGACGAGGCTCTTTACGATGCAAAATCTGCCGGGCGAGACTGTGCAATTCTTAGCAGAAAAGATGCAAGTTATTTTTCTTTGCAGAATAATTCAACTTCGGATTCGTAAAGTTTCAGGGCATCCTTCCAGAATTCCTTTGTCGTAATGTCAAAACCTGCTTTTGCACAAAGTTCCTCACAGCTCAAGTTTCCAGTCAGACTCAATATCTCTTTATATGTATCTGCAAACGATGGACCTTCCTTCTTGAACCTCATGTAAAGTGCCGCGGAGAATAATTGTCCAAAGGCATACGGAAAGTTGTAGAAATCCAGGTCAGGACTGTAATAGTGCGATTTAACTGCCCACATGTACTCGTGGCGTTCATGGTTCAGACCGCTGCCATAGGTTTTTTCCTGGGCATCAAGCATAAGACGGCAAAAGTCATCGGCATTCAATTCTGATTTCTCTCGCTCCTGGAATACGGCATTCTCAAAATAATAGCGGCAAAGGATGTCAACAAAAATCTGGGTCGCATCCTGAAGATCCAGTTCCAAGATACAAAGCCTGTCATTCCCTGTGCATGTTGCAATCATGTCCTGCTTTGTGATTGTCTCGGCAAAGGTACTGGCACTTTCGGCAAGGGTCATGGGGTAGTCGTAAAACAGCGGTGGTTTCCCTTTCATGCAGCTGAAGTGGTAGGCATGTCCAAGCTCGTGTGCAAGAGTGATTATGTCACTGAATGCTCCGGTGAAATTAGAAAGGATTCTGCTCTGGTGTCCCTTGGGGAAATCCTCGTCGTATGCCCCGCCAACTTTTCCAGGCCTTACCTCTGCATCAATCCATTTGTTGTCAAAGGCATTCTTTGCAAACTGATACATGTCCTCACTGAATGATTTGTATTCCGCAAGAACGTAATCGCGTGCTTCCTCAAAGCTCCATTTTTTCTCCAGTATGGATTCAGCTGAATTATTTTCACTGGCAGCAGGGAGTGGTGCAAAGAGATCGTAAAATGCAAGTCCCGGGTTTTTGTCTGTTCCGCTAGTCAGGCTGTCGGTCTGTGAGTATTTCCTTAGGATTCTTGCCTTTGCGTTAAAGTATTTCCTCCACATCGGAAGAGAGTCTTCAAGTGCGCCAATCAGGGCATCCAAGGTTTTCCGGCTCATGCGGTTTGCGTTAAGTGAACGGTCCAGTGCGTTGGCAAAGTTCCTTCGGCGGTTCAATGTCACAGTCTGCCCTTTAAGATTGTTCAGGGAGGCAGCAAAAGAAATGCGGTTCTGTGCAAGAAGCTCCTTTTCCTTTCTCCATGCTTTTTTTCTTACAAGAGGATCCGGGTCGTATGCCATGTTCCTAAGCTCGTTGAATGTAGTGCCGTCTTCATCTGCCAGGTTTGAGATAATCTGCTCATGAAGCATTCCCCATGCGGCACCTCCGGTAAGGTTCAGGTCGGATGCAAGGTTTTCCTCTGCGGCTGACATCTGGTGGCGTGTTTCCTCTATGGTCTGCTCAAGAAGATATTTGTATTCGTTGTACTCAGGGAATCGCCTG
Organism: Treponema sp.; assembly: GCA_017613485.1. The sequence goes on along the minus strand of JAGADS010000096.1, from coordinate 1,266 downwards.
TAAAAATCAGGAAGCGATGTTTGATGTGCCAGAAGCAGTCTGGAGAAGCGTAAGTCGTGCTGCTGTGCTTTTAGTCCCATTTTTTCAACGGCGGTGATATTGTTCATGTAAGCGGTGTTCGTCGTGTCAGTTGAATAGAGGATATATGCAAATGCGTGGAGTGTTTTTGCAAGATGAAACACTTTGTTCCTGCATTCAAGATACTTGGCGAGCCATGTTGAAAAATCAAAGCTTTCGTTTGCCGTCTTTGTAAGGGAATCGGCTGTGTCCAGAAGTGTGGATACATCATCCATTGCAGACTCATAATCCTTTAATGCCTGCTTATATTCAGCTGAATCAATTCCGGGATAAATCGAGGAGACATCCCATCGCGGTATCTTGTTTGTGTTTTCCATAAAGCCATTTTACCACATTTTTAACTTTTGGTGTAGGGAGTGTAAAGTCCGCAATATTATGAGTTAAAACACCCCTGCGTTAAGTCTTGGGCCAGGGCAAACACGGCGTAATGTGGAATTGTGAGGATATCTTGCTCTGAATTATAACCAAAGTTGTTGCCGGATATTTTTATGGCGGTGCATTTCCCGTTAAGCATGCGGAACTCTTGTAGAGAACCGAGGTTTCCTTTTTTCTTTTTTACATCTATTGGGTAAAGTTTTCCTCCTGAATAAACTACAAACTCAAACTCATGGGTCTGCTTTCCTGTCCAATAAAAAAGAGGAATTCCCTTTGCCGCAAATTCACATGCAGTATAGTTTTCATAAAATATTCCGGACAAAGTATTTCTTCTGTCCTTTACAAAAAAATCAGCCTGATTCACCTGACTCTGACATGTAAAGATTCCCTCATCTGCAAGATAAAGCCGGAACAGTCCTGAGTTTTCTTCTTGCAGCGGAACCGGTATGTGGGCTTTTACGTTATGGCAGCGGTAAATTACATGGGCAAGTTCAAGCCATTCATAGGCGCTAAAATAATCACGGTTTGACTTTCCCTTATCCAAAAGAGAAATCTTGAAATTCTTGTTTTCCTTGTTCAGTTGAGAAAAAATATTTTTGTAGACATTTCGTGTTTTCAGGATTGTTTCATTTGAAACATTATATGTATCCATGTCGCCAAGGTAATTTGAATAAACTTCTTTTAAAACCTTTGTTGCATCAACATAAGAGTTGTCCTGTATAAAAATATCCAGTGGCTCTGGCAGGCCTCCAATCGTCAGGTATTGGTGGAGAAAGTCCATCGCCATTTCATGATAAACTTGATCTAGGGCCT
>JAGADS010000095.1 GCA_017613485.1 Treponema sp. | reverse complement strand
CCTCAACCAGTCCCTGCTCCACCATCTGACTGAATCTTGCCGCAATGCGTTTCCTCAGTTCCTCACGTTCACGCGGTAAAATTGCAAACTGCAACGAAGGAATATCCAAAGCATGCTGCTTATTTTCCCGAGTTTGATACTAAACCATCACAGACCTCTTGAAAAAAGAGGTTTTTCTTTAAATAATTATGTTGTGTATACGTAATGTATATGGTATAATATTCTTGAGGTTGTCTTTTGATATTAAGGAGTCCAAAATGTTTGTTCGCAGGATTAAAAGAGCAAATGGACAGGTAAGCATTGTTCTGGTTGAAGGCTATCGTGAAAACGGCAAAGTTAAGCAGAGAACAGTTGAATATCTTGGGACAGAATCAGAACTGACAAAGAACGATCCGGATGCGGTTAACAAACTTATTGAAAAATATAGAAATGAGCAGAATAAAAAAGAAGCTTTCATTAAGTTAACCATCAATCTTGCTGAGAAGATTTCTGACAGGAATACGTTAAGAAACTACGGCTACTTTTATCTTGATAAGATGTATCAGGAACTTGGACTGGATAAAGTCTGCGAAGAAATCCAATCACAGACGGATATTGAGTACAGTATTGATGACTGTCTCAAATTCCTTTGTTTTATGCGGGTGTTGAAACCAAATTCAAAGAAAGCATCCTTGGAAAAAGGTTTCGATTTTTTCATGGAAGATTATGAAATCAAAATAGAACAGCTGTACAAATCACTGACGTTGTTTCATGAATACAAGAATGAAATCGTTGAACGGATGCACAATCAATTGTGTGAGAAGTACAATCGCAATACTGAAATTATTTACTATGATGTAACAAACTATTTTTTTGAAATTGATGAAGCCGATGATTTTCGTAAGAAGGGATGCAGTAAAGAACATCGTCCAAATCCAATTGTTCAGATGGGGTTATTCATTGATAATCAGGGATTACCCGTTGATTTCTACCTGTATGACGGCAATACGGCAGATTGCAGTACATTAAAACCGTCTTTCGATGATGTAAAGCATCGGTACGCTTCAGAGAAAGTAATTATTACCGCAGATAAGGGGTTAAACAGCGGAGCAAATCTTGGATATATCCTCAGCAGCAACAACGGTTATATTGTCAGTCAGAAGATACGCGGTGCAAGTAAACAACTCAAGTCTCAGGTACTGTCAGATGAAGGATGGCATTTCAATTCTCAGCATGATTTCAAATTCAAGGAATTTATAAGAGAAATAACAGTCCCGTATCCTGACGGAACGAAGCATCTTCATCGCCAAAAAGTTGTATGCATCTGGTCAGAGAAATATCAGGTAAAGGAGAAAAACACCCGTGACAATCTTCTTGATAAAATAGCTGTTCTTGCTGCCAATCCGACTAAATTCAAACAAAGCTGTCACACCGGAATGAAAAAATACATTGATGAGTTTTCAGTAGATAAGATTACTGGACTGAAAAGTAAAACGGTAACCACGCAAACAGAGCTTAATCAGGAAAAAATATCAGAAGATGAAGCTTTAGACGGATATTATCTCATAGTCACATCGGAGACCCAGTTGTCCCTTTCTGAAGTTATTTCCAAATACCGAGGGTTATGGCGTATAGAAGAATCTTTCAGAATTACAAAAACAGACCTGAAAGGCAGACCTGTTTTTGTACGTACAAGGGAACATATAGAAGCTCATTTCCTTACCTGTTTCATTTCTCTCACCATGCTCAGAATGCTTGAGCTCAGATTGAAACATCAATACTCCGGCAGGAAAATAATTGACGGATTAAATTCTGCCATGGCAACAGAATTGTCCAAGGACATATATTCATTGAACAGAAGAGAGTATGTCGTGGATGAGCTGGATAAAATCCTTGGCATCAATTTTGATTCCAGATATGTGAGGATTGAAGATTTAAAACGATATCATTCAAAAATACTAAAATCGATGTACACAACACCTTAAAAGCTCGTTTTTGGCTTAAATACAGGGGGTGTCACCGATTAAGTATCAAACTCGGGTTAATAAAGGGGATGTAAAAAATACAGAACTGCAAACAAATGTTTTTATGTTGTATTCCTTGATAATAAGCACAAATTCTATAAGAGTGATAAAATAAATATTTGTTTTGGAATACATGACTGTCTCTTGCAAGGAAATATCACTGTAAATGTTCTCGTAAATTTTCTATCTTTTTTTCGGAACCGAAAGATCGTCATAAATTTTTTCAAATAGACTGCACAGAAACTCACGATCGTCAACGTTCTCAACCAGGATCATCCGTTTGGCGCCTTCATAGGGACATTCAAGGGGAGCATCCGGGAGCATGGCAGTTGCTGACGGAACCGGCTTAATCAGCAGGCGGTTATCATAAATCCCTCCGGCAATTCTGCCCCGGAAGTAAAGAATGTATTCCCCCATCATTGCCCGATAGGTAATACCATCAAGATCTGAAAGCTGTTCCAGAATAAATTCAAGATAATCTCTGCCGGATGCCATTACCACCTCCCCAGGTCACTGCCAGCCTGCTTATAAACCGGTTCCAATCTGAACCAGGTAAATCAGGACAGATCCTCACCATAACAAGATCTGAAATTAATATTGCCGGTACCGGTAATCACAGTGTCAATCACAGTTTCTAGATCACCACAGAATTCGGTTTCAACCGGCACTTTTTTACAGTCAATTTCACCGTCAAAATCCTCAATGACAGCGCGGTTGTTAGCCTGGCCGAAGTCTTTTTCGTAGTCAGGATTGTATTTTTCAAGTTCGGATTTGTATACCACAGCCACCGTACATGAATCCTGGCAGATCCCTCCCAGAACTTCGCCGGTATCGCTGTTGATTACAATCTGAGGATCATCAGGGAAATCCAGATATAAATAATCGGTAAAACCAAGTACAGCCAGATTACTGCCGTACTCACAGCGTTCCCAGTCATCTTCTGTTTTAATAAAGTAGGAAGGATCTCCAATCACAATACTGCCTTTAAATCTTTTCATATAATCTCCTTAAAAATTGCAGAGCAGATTATACTTCCTGTTGCAAATCACTGAATATCGGGCTCCGTAAATTTTGAAGAGACGATCCCGAAAAAATTTAACCCATCCGGAACAAAGGGCACAGTCAGACCGAAAAACAAGCTCAGTTTTACGGATGTGAGAAATCAAACATCAGACATCAAACTTCAGTGCTTCAATCACATCATCAATAAACATTGACTCACCCTCATTCCAGTAGCAAAGAAGGAGCTCCCTGTTGGCATCGATAAAGCGTTCAAAATACCTGAGATCTGATTCAGACAAGTATCCCGGTTCACCGGCAGTTTTTTTATCGGCTACTGACATGGTCAGCAGATGACTGCAGTCCATCCGGTCAAGATCAGAAGTCTGAATCATAATTACCGGTGCACAGCCGGCATTACCCTTGGCCGAAATGGTTATATTGGCGGGCATCCCGTAGCGCCGGCGGGACAGATTTACTTTTTCCTGCGTATCAGCGCAGAAACAGGAGGAAGGTTAACATTCATAAAAATCCCCTTATTAATACATAGACACAGTTCCTGCAGCAGATCAACGTCTTTGGGCTCGATAAACCCCATAAATTCTTCGATAACATCGTTGCCGCTGGTATTTATCCAGTAGTTGCCTGCAGTAATGTTTTTGTTTTCTTTTCCGACAGCTTTGTAATTGCCATAGCAGAAAGACATGACATCCCACGGACAGTACATGTGTACGTCTCCGAAATAATAACCGTCATAATTGTCCCCAACCAATCCATAGTAGTCGGTAAGACCATAATATGATAGAACTTCTTCAGCTTCTTCCTTAATAAAACCTATTCCACTGGATATATCGTCATCTCCGGAATCAAGAATTGAGCAGACCAGCAGATTGTTAAGTCCGGTAAAAATGCTTTCCTTTGCCGCCCTTAAACATCCGGTAAGCACGGCTCTACCTAGATCCATATTGGTCTTTAAGGCATTGCTCAGGAACGGACTGATGATGTCAATCATTTCCCGGTAGTAGCCGTTATGGGCCGCCTTGGCGATAGGTACATCATATTCGTCAATGAAGCAGAATCGGCTTTATTCCGTGATGCTTGTTCAGGAGCCTCAATAATGTAGACAGTGAATCCTTCACAGCATCAATATTTTTAGGTTCTCTAAGATATGACTTATTAAGATAGAGTTTGTATTCTTCAATTTCATCACTACTCAACTTATTACTGTCTGCAAGGTATCTAAACTGAGTGTACATGTCGTAAATTACTGAAGCAAAGCGTCCGTAGGCGCTGATAAAATCTTTACCTTCTATCTGCTTAAGGGTAATAAAGATTACCGGAAACTTTCCCATATATTTACTGCAGAATTCCCTGTCCTCAAAGATTTTTGTATCCTTGAACCATTTCTCCTGACGTGACACATCACCGGGATTTTTAGGTTCAAGAGCCAAAAAATCATAAAAGGTGGACATAGTGAGAGTTTTACCAAAACGTCTTGATCTGGTGATAAGCATTACATCCGCTTTGTTTTCCTCAACCCAGTTTTGATAAATGATGTTTTATCAACATAATAGCAGTCATTTTCAATAAGATTATGAAATAATTCCGCCCCGATACCTATAGACTTCAACATTATGTTCCACCTCTGAATACGATTATTCATCACAGCTGAAAAAATCCTTTCTCCGATCCGCTGTTAACAAAGTGATTGAAACGATGAAATGCCTTATCTACTTCATTATCCCACAACCCTCTTAATCGTCAACGTCAACATCCTAATTTTGATAAGCAAATAAGCATATAAACATGAAGTATCTATCGAATAGTATGTGTTGAGAGGGAAACTCCATGCCGCATAAGGCTACTGTGTACACTCTCATGATCAGCAGGTAATTTGATACAAGTTACACAATCCCAGACTCAGTGAAGCTCGCGTTGAAGATGTTACATCAGATAATGCATGAGTTTTTTGTTCAGACTTCGAAAAACGATTCAAGAGAATAAAAAAAATAAAATTTCCATGATATGTGGTTATTATGGATCGTTTGGTCCAAAAAAAAATTTTTGTCTTTCTGTAACCTTCAGGATTTTTATCCGTTGAAAGGGTAAAGCAAAACAAAACGGCTTGAGAGTGCAGAACCGGAAAGACGGAAGGATTTAGCAAAACAGAAAACAGAGAGGTGAAAAAATGGCTCAGTTATTTATGAGAATACGCGGTATCGATGATATCAAGGGCGCATCTGAAATCAAAGGAGATGCACAGCTTTCAAAGGGCGGATCAGCAATTGAGATCGACAGCATTTCCTGGGGAGTTGAAAGAGGCATCACCATGGATGTAGGTAACGGCAACAACAATGATGAAGGTGCAATTACCGATAATCAGGTGACAATAACTAAGAAAATTGATGGCATCTCACCATCACTGATGACTCTTCTGTTCAAACCGGTAAAAGGACGTGTGGTAGATTTTATTTTCACCGTACCGAACAAAACCGGAGCCGGAGTTCAGCAACAGTATGTACTGACCCTGGATGGAGCCAAGATTGTAAATTATTCTGTAGATACAGAAACAGATGAGGAAGAGGGAAGTGTTCCGACGGAAGAGGTGGTATTTACCAGTGAATCAATCGTATCAGCCTTCTACCCAACCAGCATAGACGGTACTTTTGGAGATCCATCACCGGATATGGTTTCTTTCAATTACGAAACCTCAGAACTGGAATCAGGAACAGCAATTTAAGTAAGGAGAAAGAAAAATGGCTAGTATCTACATGAATATCGAGAAATTCGAACCAAAGGGCGTAGCAACCATCAAAGGACCGGAAGGCGTATACATGGCAGTGAAGAGCTACTCATGGGGAGCCGCAAGAAATGTCGGAATGGACATTGGAAATATGAACAATAGAGCCGCCGGTGTGGGAAGCATGGAAAAGGTCGTGATAACCCGAGAAATGGATGGTGGTTCCAACGCACTGCTGACCAGCGCCTACAAGTTCGAAAACACCAAGGGCAAGAAAATGACATTTGTGTTCCTGAAACCAAAACTGGACGGTTCAGCAAATGATGTGTACTACAAGGTAGAACTGACAGATGCACGAATCTGTTCATACAACATCAGCTGTGAAAACGGAGCGAAACCAGTAGAAGAGGTAGGGATTGTATATACCAAGATCGGAATTACCTTCAACAGCGAGGATACACTGGGAGTACTGAAGAAAGGTTCAGCAACAGTGTTCGATGTACCAACAGGTGTGCTTGAAGCAGGCGCAGATTTGAAATAATTTAAGGATTGAAAGAGGTATCTAAAATGTCAAATGTAATAATGCGTATAGTAGGAGTAAAGGTAGCAGGTGCATCTTCAATCGGAGGAGCTCTTGCAGCAGGAAGTCTGAAGAAAGACAGTTTACAGGCAGGAGAAGAATGGTTCAATATCGACAGCATATCATGGAATGCAGAAAGAAAGAGCAGCGGGCTGAGCAGCATGTCTCCAATCGAGGTAACCAGAAAGCTGGACGGAGCATCAGAGAAGATCATGGCGCTGTTTTTCAAACCAGGAGACAAGGGAGTGAAGGTAGAGATCGCATTTACCAAAGAAGCGACAACCGGTGAAGGTGTGGTAAAGGTATATGAGATCAAGCTGGATAAGGTAAGGATCGCTGAATACAAAGTTGAAGCCGAGGATGAAGCAGTACCGACAGAAACATTCACCCTGACTTATACAGAAATTTCTCAGAATGTATCTGTACAGGACGGCGCAGGAATGGCTAACACCGGTGATGTAACCTTCGATCTGGCATCAGCAACCCTGACATCAGCCATGAAGGATGCATTGAAATAACAATACATAAAGCACAAACTGTCAAAGAGTCTGAAGTAAAATTCAGGCTCTTTTTTGATTTTGTTGTCAGTTGATCTGTACTTTATATCAGAAGCTTATGTGGATCGGACATCCGAAGTTGGCAGATAGCACAATGCTCAAGTTGCTGTTTTATATTTGCAACGTTTTGTGATCGACCTAGTAAATTTGTTCAAAAGTAGACAAGTCTCATGCTGTATGGGTGACAGTAT
>JAGADS010000094.1 GCA_017613485.1 Treponema sp. | reverse complement strand
GTCGCACCTTCTTCACTATCATTTGAATACTTTGAAAGCTGCATGATCGCAAAGCCAAAATCATTTGTTTTGACCATGTTTTTTGCAATATCATTTGCATAAGGGACTTCCTCAAAAGCGGCATTACCTTCCTTTTGAATTCCGTAAAGCATATAAAGCACATTACGCCAGAAAGCAAAGTTGTTTGCATTTCCATCTTTAAAGAATTCATAACTTGTATTGCGGAAATCTAAACCACTTATCCATCGTGTTTCACGGCCTACAAAAAGAACCTTTCTTTTTTGCTCAAAATATCCGGGAAAAAATCCGTCATTTGCAAAAAAGTTTTCTGCCGGGTATTCTTTTCCATCATCCTGAAAAACTATAGGGGCTTTTGTGGAAATCTGCTTTTTCCAATCATCTTCAAGTGCCAAAAGGTCCAAGGTCTTCTGAATCTCCATTTCGCTCAGCTGCCTTTTGTTTTCAAATACAAGCACATTTGAATTATATAGACGCAATCTAGCTTCGATTTCATCTTTTTCTTCTTTTGTCATGGGAAACTCCTTATTCTAAAATTGTATCACACTTTATCATAAAGTCAACTATAATGCGTGTTACTATAGAGCGTGTAATTATATTATTTCAAAGCATATAATAGAAAAATATGAATATTGGACAGGCCATAATCACTATCCGCAAGGAAAAGAATCTCAGCCAGGAGCAGCTTGCTTTTGAGGCAGGTATCTCTCGTCATTTTATGTATCGCCTGGAAAACAATCTGGCAAGTCCAACAATCAAGACTCTGGAAAAATTAAGTGCAGCCCTAAACATTAAGCCGTCTGCTATCCTTCTTGAAGCCGAGAAGAACTAACTCTGCGACCCTCCGAAAAACCTCCGTCCTCCGAAGAGTCTTTTGTTCGGTACACTCAGTTTTTCAAGGTGCCCTATTTCTTCCCCCTCACGTAGGACAAGACATCATTCCATGTGTCAATGTAACTCATGTCGGGATTGTCTGGATTCTTTGTATAATCTGCATAGATAAATGGAATTCCGCTGTAGAAAAATGACTCCACATCCTGATCCCGGACTCAGCACGGAAACGCTCATCCTTCGTATTAAGAGGAAGAATCATTGGATATCCTGATTCAAGTTTTTCCTTGGGAAGCTCTTCCTTTAAATCCGCAATGACTACAGCTTTTTCTGTAATATAAACATAACGGAACTTTGAAGTTTGACCAAAACAAACTGAGCAAAGACATGCCAGCACAAACAAAACCAAAAATCTCTTCTTCATAATAATCCTCCTGAAGATTCATATTTTAATGGGAATCTTAGAAGATACCATTATCATATCTTGATAATGGAAAAAGTTTTTCAAAAAAAAAAACAGCTCCCTTTTCGGGAAGCTGCCATCGTTGAACCACTTTTCATGCATACTCTTCTTAATTTTCTTACACATTTTCTTAAAGCAACTTAAAGGTAGCTGTTGGGGACTTTTCATTACCAATACGTATGATTTTTTTTGCTTTTATCAGAGGATTGATTATTTCCTGAAGAAAACGACTGCGACTTCCATATTTTGTTACATCCTGTAATTGTTTGATTCCTTTCTGTCCTTCTTTCAAAAGTTCAATAACTTTTTCACTGTCAGATAATTCCAAATCAATCACAGAATTATTGAATAACTTGTCATAAAGCCGTAAATCCAGGAAACCTGGATAAATCATAACACACGGCTGTTTTTCTTCCGGAGATTCTTTATAGCTTTCAATCATTGTCTGAAAACCAGTTCCTCCACGTTCCATAAGATTTGCGACATCAAGACAGGCTGCTATTATTGTATTTCTCCTGATAGAAGGAATTGCGCCAAGCGGATAAGCATCATACGGCTTTGGTAAAAGCCATGAACCAGGTGAAACAATATCAATTCTATCATTATAGATATCAACATCAATCTGAGTTCCTGCAATCGAATAATCTCTATGAGCAATGGCATTTACCAGTGCTTCACGAATCGCTTCTTTGGGATAAGAACGGATTTCTTCCCTGCCGCCATTACTTGTTTTGTTCCAGCCAGTTTTGGTATTCCGTTCTATAAAACTCAATGCACGACGAAAAACTGTTGAAAGAGAGCCCTTAAATTTTTCGCTATCAAGAACTATTCCTGTCTTATTATTTCCTTTCCATAGACGGCAGCAGATAAGAGAATCATCTTCATTATAGTCATCTTTAAACATCAAAAGCCCGGTTTTTGCATAACCCTCTTTCGAAACGATTTCTTCGTTCTGAAGTTCTTTTACAGATGGAGAAGATTTATCACTTCGGAATTCCTTGCATAGATCAATAAAACTAGTCCAAGCCTTTTCATCATACAAAATCCGTGATGTTTCATTATCAACTCCAAATTTCCGTTTTGAAAGAGAAATGATTTCTTCTGGTGTTGCAGGTGTAGAATTACCGTCACCTCGGATATAGACAGTTTCCTTAAAATCACCATCGCGATAACGCACCAAAGAATCTGATGGAAGGACTTTTATTCCTAAAACAAAATGCTCTGCATTATCATCAACACTTCGCATCAAAAAACTCAATTTTGCATGAGGAAATATATGTCTGTCATTCACTAAAGCCACTGTATTCTTTGTTTTATCAACTTCATCCAAAGTCAGGCCAAAAGCTTCTCCTTCATTAGATACTCCTGTAAAGATATAACCGCCTTCACCATTTGCATATCCAACGATACTTTTTGCCCATTTTACAGGATTATCCTGATTAAGCTGAACTTTGAATTCATATTTTGTATTTTCGATCAAAATGTCCGAGTATAAATCTGTTATTTTCATTAGCAACCTCAGGTTTTATTATATCAAACATCGCCGAACATTGCCATAGCATTGCCCAACATTGCCCTGTTAATGGCAGTTTATCCAACTGAAATACCTTTTAATAACAACATACCCCATGCTCTGCGGCTAGGTTGTTGATTGAAAAAGTCTATTTTCACACTAAATTTTTTTCCCCTCTATCATCAAATGATAGTCAGTATATTTTATTCTTTAGGCATGAAACAGAACAGAAACAAATCAGAGCACACTTTGAATAAAAAGATGCTTGAGCGTCTAATCATCATCCACAACGCAATCAAGGCAGGGATGTATCCTGATGTTCAAAAACTCCAACGTCTCTACTGCGAGCAGACAGGATACGAAAAAGTGGGAGAGGCGACTATCAACCGCGACATTGACAAGCTTCGCACTTATTTTCATGCACCTCTTGAATTCGACAAATTCAGGGGCGGCTATTATTATAGCGACAGTAAATGGGAATTTTCTTTGAACAGTCTTTCCACAAATGACGTTTTCTATCTTTCCGCTGCAAAAACTCTGCTTTCGCGTTTTGAAGGAAGTCCCATGTACGATGCGATTTCCGATGTTATTGATTTTGTCGTAAACACTCAGTCCGTGGGAAAAAACGATATGCTCAAAAGGATTGCCATTCCCCCGGCACCAAGAATTAATGTTGACGATGAAATTTGGAAGAAACTCCTTGAAGCCGTTAAGGGTAATATGATTGTGGAGTTTGATTATAACGGCAGATGGAATCCAGAGACATCACATCGCAGAGTGCATCCGTATCAGTTTCTCTTTGATGACGGAATGGTTTTTATCTACGGCTATTCAGTGGAGCGTGGTGAGGTGAGGATTTTTCATCTGAACAGGATCCGGAACTTAAAGCTGACTGGAGAATCTTTTGAACTTCCCGAAGATTTTGATTTTTCATCCCATTGCGGAGGCGGTAAATTCGGTGTCTTCATCACTGATGACCCTACTGATTTCACCGTTGATTTCTACGGAGATGCCCGCGGCATGGTGAAGGATAGGCTCTGGGCAGACGACCAGAAGATTACAGATTTCGACGAAGAAGGAAAGACACGTATACAGTTTTCCTCAACTCAGTTCCTTGCGGTAAAGCAATGGATTCTATCACAGGGAGAAAATGCAGTGCCGGTGGAACCTGAATGGTTTGTTGAGGAATGGAGGAAATCCGTAAGAAAAATGGGGGAAAGGGTAAAACAGTCATCAACTCTATAGGATTTTGAGAGCCCTTGTTCCTTGTAATATTTCATTTCTGGATTGGGGATGTCCAATAAGTTCAAAAATTGTCATTATCGGGCTAGACCCGATAATCCATCTTATTGCATTATATGTGTTTACAGATTGCCGTGTCTATTAGCAGCGTAGCTTCCAGCTAGCACAGCAATGACAAAACCTACTTTTTGGACAGCCCCAATGACAAGTTTATATAAAACTCGAAATTGAGCCTTAAAAACCTGCCCCCTATTTTTTGTAGAGAGCAGGTTGGGAATTGAGTTTATGCGAACTGCCGCTGGTACAGATCGTAGTATGCACCTTTCTTGGACATGAGCTCCGAGGGGCTTCCACGCTCAATAATCTGGCCGCCGTCAATCACGTAGATACAGTCGGCATTCTGAATCGTAGAAAGCCTGTGTGCAATCACAAACGATGTCCGTCCTTTCAACAGGCCTGCAATTCCAGCCTGAACAAGAAGCTCGGTTTTTGTGTCGATGCTGCTTGTTGCCTCGTCTAGAACAAGAATGCGTGGCTTGCTCAACATTGTCCTTGCAAATGCAACAAGCTGTCTCTGTCCGTTGCTCAGTTCACCGCCGCGTGCAGTCAGCTTTGTGTCGTAACCGTCCTTTAGCTGTGAGATGAACTCGTGTGCATGAACTGCCTTTGCCGCCTCAACGATTTCATCCTCAGTGGCATCAAGTTTTCCGTATGCAATGTTCTCACGTATCGTTCCGCTAAAGATGTAGTTATCCTGAGTCATTATGCCCATCTGTGTACGCAGGCTTTCAATTGTCACAGAGCGGATGTCCGTTCCGTCAATTAAAATGCGCCCTCCCTGGATGTCATAGAAACGGCTCAGAAGATTAACAACCGTCGACTTACCCGCACCAGTCGGCCCAACCAGTGCAATAGTCTGCCCGGCATTCACCTCAAAGCTTACGTCATGAAGAACATCAACTTCTCCGTCATAAGAGAATGTCACATCCTCAAAGCTAACATCGCCCTTTATGTCTGCCATTGGAACAGCATCCTGAACATCGGTAACCGTAGCCTTGGTATCCATGATCTCAAAAATACGCTCAGCACCACTTGCCGCATTCACTGCCTGATTGTAGAAATTGCTAAGGTTCATGATCGGCTGCCAGAACATTCCGACATAATAGCCGAATGCAATGTATGTTCCGATTGAAACTGAATCCACACCAAGCACCATGATACCAACAAGATAAAGCGCCATTGTTCCGACACTCCAGCACAAGTCAATCCACGAGCCGAATCCGTCACACCAGCGGACTGCATTCAGGAATTCCTTGCGGTCTGCCCATACCAGTTCCTGAAAAGTCTTGTCGGTCTCATCCTCTGCCCTGAAGCTCTGAATGATTTTTATGCCCGACAGATCCTCGTTGATAAAGGCATTCATGTTGGAGGACTTCTGCCTTTTTGCACGCCAGTATTTCTCTGCCTTAATCGAAATCAGGAAAACACCGACCACCAAAAACGGCATGGAGCACAATGCAGCAAGAGCCAGCTTCCAGTTTTTTACGAACATAATCGCCATAACAGCAATAACCGTAATCAAGTTTGGAATCAAAGTCGTAACCGCATTTTCGATTATGTCCTTGAGCGAATTTGTGTCACCGATGATACGTGCAAGAATTTTTCCAGACGGCCTTGAGTCAAAGAACTTCAAGTCAAGCTTTTGAATATGATCGTAAAGCTGCTGCCTCAAATCAAGAATCACACGGTTGCTCGTACGTGCCATCACCATCATGCGGAGCTTAATTGCAGTGACCATCACAATATTCAGCACAATGAAAATGGCCACCATTTTTAAAAGACCCGCAATGTCAGAGGGAACAATGTAGTTGTCCACCGCATGCTCAATCATCAGCGGATTTATCAGGTCAACTGTTGTTCCCACCGCCATCAGCAAAAGCACAATGCCGACACGTCCCTTGTATTTCATCAAATATGAAAACAGTCTTGGCATGGTTGCAAATTTGCTTTTCTTTGCAAGAGCCTCGTCCGTTTTATAACTGTTCATTTCCATAAAAACCTCTTTTAATCAATGCTGGGAATCGTAGGTCTCCTTGTAAAGACCTCCAAGCCGCAGCAACTCGTCGTGAGTTCCTTCTTCCACAATACGGCCATTATCCATCACGATAATTTTGTCTGCCTTCCGCACACTGCTGATCCTGTGACCGATAATGATTTTCGTCATGCCCGTAAGCTCATTCAGGACCTCCTGAATCTCCTGCTCTGTTTCCGTGTCCAGTGCCGATGTTGAATCATCCAGAACAAGCACTGGTGTTTTTCTTGCAAGGGCACGTGCAATCGTAATCCTCTGCTTTTGACCGCCGCTTAAGCCGATGCCTCTTTCACCGATAACGGTCTGCTCCTCGTCCTTCATCTTTGAGACAAAAGACCATGCCTTTGCCCTCTGCAATGATTTTATTACAAGGGAATGCGGCATAGTCTCCTTTTCTCCAAGCCGGATGTTTCCCTCGATTGTGTCACTGAACAAGAAGATGTCCTGCATGACACATGCAATGCTTCGTCTAAGGGCTGCCAGCGGAATGTCGCGGATGTCAACTCCGTCCAAAAGTATTTTACCGGAGCTTACGTCATACATTCGCTTGAGCAGGTTTATTATCGTTGTCTTGCCGGAACCTGTTGCACCCATGATTCCCAGAGTCTGACCGCTTTCAAGCTTAAAGCTCACATCATCCAGAATCTTTCTTCCGTTTGCCTCGTAGCTTACCTTATCAAAAGTAATTCCGCCGTTTATGTCAAACTGAGTGAACAGCTGCTCCTCAATTCCTGATTCATCAACAATGCGCGGTGTCTCTGCATAGATTTTATTCAAACGCTTGACACTTGCCTTTGCACTTGAAAAACCGTTTGTAAGCCAGCCCAGCATCTCCATAGGCCACACGATGTTACCGACATACTGCAGGAATGCAAGAAGCTCACCGACAGTCATGTCATGCCCGACCGTAAAGGCCTTTCCAATTGAATATGCCGCACCCACAATGCCACCGGATTCAGATTCAGCACGACCTGCAATAACTGCAAGACCACCAAAGAACAGCACGATGGCAGGAAGCAGTCTTGTTATCAATTGCACCATAGGATTATAGTGCACGAAAATCTTTGACTGTGTTATGTTAAGCTCATAATACTTCTGATTGTGCTTGTGGAATTTCTTCCGTTCAAAATCCTCACGTGCAAATGCCTTTACCGTCCTCACACCGGCAAGGTTTTCTGCAGCAGTATTGTTCAGCTCGGAATTCTCCTGGGCAATATCACCAAACACAACGTCAAGTTTCTTTTCCATTCGGATTGCAATAATCGCCGCTGATACCATCAGCACAAGCGGAAAAAGTGAAAGCTTCCAGTTCATGCGCATCATGTAAAATGTCGTTATGATTACACGCAGCACAACCTCTGCAATCAATATTCCCATGAATGCCGCAATGTCCCAGATACGGTCAACATCATCCTTTACGCGTGACATAAGCTCGCCGGAGTTTATGCCGTCAAAGAAATTGGCAGACAGGCTCTGTATCTTGCGGAACAGATCAATGCGTACCTCGGATGCAATCTTTGAGCCGCACCAGTCGCAGATATATTCCTTTACATACTGAAAAATACAGCGTCCTACACCGATGCCCAGAATTCCAAGCAGCAGCATCTTGAGCAGATCCATCTGACGTGCAATCAATACATCATCAACGATATGCTGGACAATAATCGGTGCAATCATATCGAGCCAGGTACCGATGCCCATTGCGATTACAGCGAATGAATAAAGCACGGCATACCGCCGCACATATTTACCTAAATTTAATTTCGTTTCCATAAAAAAATACCTTTTGTACATCAAGACTCAGGGCGCAATAAAATACGTCCTTAAAACAAAAAATTTGTGAGGATTAAAAATGAAATTGGGAATGTTTCAGAAAGAAAAGTCCAGGAGACTCATTCCCGATTTCATATTATTCACACTGTTAACCATGGGTCTGAACCTCCTTGCCTTGTTGGCGACCTGTAGATTTTTCAAACTTATCACATTAAAAAAAATTGTTCAAGTAGTAATTGACATAAAATAAAAAATTCTTTTACTATCTGTTTTATGAATTCAGAACTTTGCTCCAAATTGAGGATGCTTGCTTGTAAATATGAGACAGAGGATTTTATAAATGATGACCCGTCACAATTCATGCACCGGTACAGGAATATTGAAGATATAGAAACAGCGGCATTTATCGCGGCAAACCTTTCGTTTGGAAGAAGGGATCAGATTCTTAAGCATGTTGACTTGATCCTTGAGCAAACTGATGGAAAACCCGCACAGTGGATTAAAGACGGTGAATACAAAGCATTCTTTCTTTACTCAGACAAATCCTTTTACAGGATGTTCACGTTCAAAACTATGAGGCTTTTGTGTGACAGGCTAAGGGAAATGCTTAAAAAGGAAAACTCTCTTGGATCATATTTTGAATCAGTTTACCAAAAGAACAAAGAGGGCGGGCTTCACCTGTCGGCCTTGATTGCAAATGAGTTCTGCAGGGAATGTTCGATTATTCCACATGGGGAGTCAAGTGCAAACAAGCGCCTGAACATGTTTTTAAGATGGATGGTGCGTGACAATTCTCCGGTTGACTTGGGATTGTGGACCTGGTTCAAGAAAACGGACTTATTGATTCCGATGGACACACATGTAATTCATACAGCCGTTCAGTTTAATCTTCTTGAAAAAACACCCTCTGGAAATCTTCCCGGAGCAACAATGAAAAATGCACTTGCACTCACCGGTATCCTAAAAGAGGCTTTCCCTGATGATCCTGTAAAAGGAGATTTTGCCCTTTTTGGCCTCGGCGTGAATTCCTAGTTTTCCCCGGAAATCTCGGCAAATGGGGTGTCGTGCAAAATCAGGTAGCGGCTTGCATAATTGTTGTAATAATCATCGTCCGTCAAAAGATATGACTTGATGTTGCGTCTTGTGGTGTCTGCTTCCTCAACTTTACCGCCCTTGCCCACGACGAGGGTATTGTATTCCCGAACGCCTGTCTTGACGTTGCCACGAGGATAAAGCTCCAGCTCCATGTCATCATCCCATGCCAGCTCCGGATCAAAAACATCGCTCATAAAGCAGTTGATGAATGCGGCGGAATCCCACCATTTAAGCTTGTCTGCTCCACCATGTCCTTCTGTGCGGTAAACGAAAACCGGGCTTTTCTTGCGTTTTTCTGCAGTAAACCGGCAGTTCATGAAAACAAAACCGGTCTTGTTTGCAAATGCAAGGCTTTTAACGGCATATCCTGGATAATCTCCGCGGTTGTCGTCCCTTACGTTAACCTCACATTCCTCAAATAAAGCCGTGTCCAGATCTCCGTAGATGAAATCCGTGTCTCCGCTGATCACGCAGTCCTTGAACCAGCTGTATCCTTTCAGGCATAGTGTATTCTGTCTTCCCTCGATGTGCATTCCCTGTGCAAAAAGGGTTCCGGTGGTATTGTTCCACAAAAGAGCCTCTGCACTGTCGGCGAGAGTTGAACCTTCCATCACGGTCTTGCTGTGTGTGTTTGCGATTGTAAAATTCTTGAGGGAAACATTCGTGACGTTAGGTCCCAGAACGAATACCGCCCTGTTTTCCAGCCCCTTGTTGAATGCCTCGCAGTTGTCAGCCTGAATGATACATTCCTCCGGCTTTGTGCCAGGAACGCTTTCCATTATCAGGGGATTTGAAAGATTGTATTTTATAAGCTCACGGTAATAACCAGCTTCCAGAACAATATGAATAGGTGTGGATCTAGCCACCGCACCCGTCATGATCATATCTTTAATTTTCTTGAAAGCAGAATTGATAGCCGCAGGCGATTTTGAATTAACGCTTAATTCCAACATGGGGGCAATTATAACCTATTTTGAAATTTTAATCAAATGGTTTCGCCTTTTTTATTCTTGACGATTTAAGGATATATAAAGAAAAACCTGCCATACTGAACGCCTATCGGCAGACAGGTGATTCAGAACCTCAACATGTCGGCCTAAGATTCCGGGTCGAGCCCGGAATGACGCTCGCTGTCATGCTGAACTTGATGGCCTTCGGCGGCTTCGCACAGCATCTTAACATGCAATGTCCGGATTCCGGATCAGGTCC
>JAGADS010000093.1 GCA_017613485.1 Treponema sp. | reverse complement strand
TGACTATCAAGTCCTCAATGGAAAAACTTCTTAACGAAGATATAGATATTGCCCAGAAAAAAAATCTGATGGTAAATGAGGATGAATTAGTTTCTTGTGCGATGGAATTAGAAATTCCTCATTCACGCCTTGAATTATTGAGATATTTTTGGAAGAACCAAGGAAAAACTCTTTATTCTTCTGATATCTGCAAGTCAGTATGGAATAAAGATGATGATTCTACCATGCAGATGTTGTATACATATATTTCAAATTTACGTCACTCATTCTTTAACTGCATAAAATACAACATGCAGATTATCCGTTCTGGAAAAAATAAATACATGTTCAGTGCAGAAAAAAGAAAGCTCATTGACAGCAATTTTAATGTCAGGGATTTTCTTTCAATGCCTGCTCAATATAAAGTTGATTTTTAATCAAGGAGTTTTATATGAAAAAGATTTTAAAACAAAAAACAGCCATGGTTTTGATTGCAATCACTCTGGTTTTATCTGTGTTTTCTTGCAAGTCCGTTCAATTTGACATGAACACATATTCTCCGATTGCTGTCGTGACGGTTTTTGGTAATCCGGCTTTGCCTTGGTATGATCCGCAGGCAAAAGGCTCCAATGCTGCTGATGATTCTCTGCCAGGAACACTTTTAAAGAAAGCAAATCAGGAAAATCCCGAGCTGTATTCTGTTCAGGACAGGATAGACTCCGCATACAAAACTCTTGTTGAAAGCCTTGATGAGGCAGGAATTACGCTTATAGACAGCAGCGAATTTGTAAATACCGATGAATATAAATATGCCGCAAAGACATTTTTGGGAAGTCTTGAAACTGATGTCCCAGCAAAAGACCTTAAGATTCTTGATTACATGAGCGGGAAAAGATACCAGTCTCTTGCAAATGCCATTGGTGCACAAGGGCTTATGTTCGTGGAGTTTACTTTCTACAAGCAGAAGATGCCTAGCGGTATGCATGACATAAATATACTGGCACGATCCTCAATGAACGTGTATATCTATGATAGTACTGGGAAAAAAGTGTTCCATAAAAAGTATACAGGGCTTTCTGAGTCAGGACCTCTTGATGACAACGGCTCGTACAATAAGCATGATTTGATAGCACTGTATCCTGAGACTGTTGAATATGCAGTTGACTGTCTGGTTCAGGACTTGCTTAAATAATCATTATTCTGAGACTGGAAGTATCAGCATCATTGTAAGGTTCCCGACAGTGTTTAATTTCTCTCCGTCCTTAAAGGCAAAGATATCTTCCTTTTCCGCTTTTTCACCATTAATGGTTCCGCTGCCTTCCAGAATGAAGACAAGGGCTGTGGAAAGGGGACCTTCTTTATTCATGCATTTGATTGTGAAGGAATGGTTTTCCTTTGTCTGGATTTTCTCAAGGGTAAAATACGGACATTCAAATTTTCTGTCAAAGGTAAATTTCTCTGTATCTGGATTTTTAATGCATTTGACGGCTTTGTCCAGATGACATTCCCTTCCGCGTCCCCAGTCATAGAGTCTGTATGTTATGTCACATGACTGCTGGACTTCCAGAAGACGAAGACCTGCCCCGATAGCATGAACTGTTCCTGACGGGATATATACAAAATCACCGCGCTCAACCTGAACCGAATTCAAATATGATTCAAGATTGTTGTTGCTGACAGCGGTCTTTATTACCTCGTCACTGTAGTTTCCGTTCATGCCGTAAATCAGGCTTGCACCTTCCTTTGCATCAAGGACATACCAGCATTCTGTCTTGCCTCTGCATCCCTCAAGCTCTTTTGCTTTCTCGTCATCGGGATGTACCTGAATGCTAAGAACATCATCTGCCTGAATTACTTTTACAAGAAGGGGATAGTCACCTCCGGCAAAATCCAGAAATTCTTTCTGGCATCCGTTTTTATGAGTGGATGCTTTCCAGAGCTCGTATCCCCAGATTTTGTCAGAAACTATGGCATTAAGCTTTAACATTCTTTACAGCTTCCAAAGTTTTTCAGGATAATATTTCTGCTCAATTTTCTTTGCGATTTCCTGCTTTACTATTTCCTTATCCTGAGGATATGTCATTCCGAACCAACGCTCAGTTGAAGAGAAGAATTTAATCTTTCCCTCTCCCTTGTGAACTATGTCTGATGCAGCTACAGGAAGAAGTGCCTCTGCTTTGCTTTGGTCAATTGAGGTTTTCTTAAAGTTCTCCCAGTATTCGTGGAAGCCCTCAAATGCCTTTAAGCTGAATGCAAAAAGGTTCATGCTGACCCATTCTTTTCCCGTCATTGGAATTTTCTGACCGTTCAGTTCACTTACAATTCCGTCTCCCTCGTATGCAATCTTTGTGTTCTCAACGATTGATTCAAGATATCCGTCTTTTACTGTACAGACACCACGGCTTACGCTGCCGGATTTACTCATGGTGTTGCCAAGGACATATCCTACCATTGCATGTTCAGTTGAAAAAACATCAATGTCAGAAAGATAGCGTCCTAAAGTCTTAAAGGCATCACGGCCGTAATAATCATCACTGTTGATAACTGCAAAGGGAGTTTGTATTGCACTCTCCGCACAGAGGACAGCATGTATGGTGCCCCACGGTTTTTCCCTCTTTGCTGCCTTTGAAACTTCCTCATCTGTCAAAAGGCTTGTCGGTGTCTGGAAAACATATTCTGCATTGAAATTCTTTGCCACGCGGTCAAAGTGTCTTTCGCGGAAATCTTTCTCGATATCCTGCCTGATAATATAAACTATTTTCCCGAATCCACATTTTTGTGCGTCATAGGCAGAGAAATCAAGGAGACATTCTCCGTTCTGACCTACAGAATCAATTTGCTTAACTCCACCGTAGCGGCTTCCCATTCCGGCTGCAAGAACAAGTAATGTTGGTTTCATATTCATACTCCAAAAATAAATGGTTTTAAAAGTCTACAACTTTATTGCCTGTTGTTCAAGTGTGTGGTTTTGTGTTTCTTTCCCAGAACACACCGTCGTGATATCCCTGAATGCTCTTGTCATTTTCCGCCATCTTAAGCCGCTTTTCCGTCCACATACAGTATTCCTCGTTAAGCTCAATTCCGCAGTAATTCCTTCCCAGTTTTTTTGCAGTAACGCTTGCAGTTCCGCTTCCAAGAAAAGGATCAAAGACGACTCCATTTTCAGGACATGATGCAAGAATCAGTTTAGCGTAGAGTTTTTCGGGCTTTTGAGTAGGGTGGTCTGTGTTCTCCGGCATGGACCAGAAGGGGACGCTTATGTCATCCCAGAAGTTTGAGGGACATGTCATGCGGTAATTTCCGTCTTCCTCTTCCTTCCAGTCTTTGGGTTCTCCGTTTACTTTGTATGGAGCAATGACCCTGCGTTTCTGTTTTACAGCCTCAACGTCAAAATAATAAGAGTCGGGATTTTTTACCGCAAACCAGATGTCCTCCATCGAATTCTTCCAGTTTGATTTTGCACCGCGGCCTTTTTCCCTCTGCCATGTTATGCGGTTCAATATGCAAAGCTCTTTTTCAACTGCCCGCTGAATGCTTGCCGTGCATTTCCAGTCACAGCATATATAAAGGCTTCCGTCTGGCTTTAGTTTTGAACATACTTTAGGAAACCATGAGTCAAGATATTCCTCGTAGGCATCCTCTTTTCTTGAGTTGAATTTGAGTCCGTTGAAATCTTTTGTAAGGTTGTATGGCGGGTCGATTATTATTAAATCCGCAAATTCATCTGGGACGTACTCAAGCATGTCAAGCATATCACCGTTAAGTGTCCGGTTTAAAACGGAGCTTTTGTGGGTAATGTTTTCTTTTGTAAGAAGACGCTCCCTTAATGCAGGTATTTCATTTTCATCAAGGGTAAGCGTCCTGTTGTTTTTTGCTTTCTGCTCAGACATTTCAGGCGGTTGCAGTTTCAAGGGCAACTTTAATCATGTTTGTAAACGAGGTCTGCCTTTCCTCTGCAGTAGCCTTGCCTCCAAGAAGGATCTGGTCGCTTACCGTAAGGATTGCAAGTGCCTGCCTCTTGAATTTTGCGGCAAGCGTATAAAGCTCCGCTGCTTCCATGTCCACTCCCATGACTCCATACTCAGCCCAAAGCTTCCATGTCTCCTCATCGTCATAGAATACGTCGCTTGAGATACAGAGACCGACATTTACGTTCAAGCCTAGTTCCCTTGCCTTTTTTTCAGCGGTAGACAGGAGAGAGTAGTCTGCAATAGGGGCATAATGCATTCCCTTGAATCTTCCTGTGTTCATTGCAGAATCAGAGCATGCTCCCTGTGCAAGGATTACGTCACGCAATGCAATGTCCTTTTGAATCGCACCGCATGTTCCGACACGTATGGCCTTCTTTACTCCATAAAAACGGAAAAGCTCATTGACATAAATGGAAATGGATGGCTGTCCCATTCCTGTGCCCTGAACTGAAACTTTTTTTCCGTTGTAGGTTCCTGTAAAGCCGTACATTCCGCGCACTTCGTTATAGCACTTTGCATCCTGCAGAAAAGTCTCTGCAATAAACTTTGCCCTTAACGGGTCTCCGGGAAGCAGTACTGCCTCGGCTATGGCACCATCGGGTGCATTGATATGTGTACTCATACAGCCATTATAGCATGGAATATTATTTTTTGCAAAGAATTAAAGTTTTTATGGGAACCTCGAAAAACTTCAGTTTTTCGAGGTAACTTTGAAAATGCGACGTTTAAAAGCCCGTAATTCCGGGCTTTTAAACTCGACGGCAACCTCAGCTAACAGTTTTTAGAGGTTGCCTTATGTATGCCTATAAATTCTGGTATTCCTTCATCAGGCTTACGAAATTCTTAAAGTGGCTTATCATCGGTTCAAGTACTTCCTTTGCGGTTTTCTGAAGCTGTTTTTCGACCTCATGCCAGTTTGTGATGATCTTTTTCTGTGCCCTGTCCTCAAGAAGCGCAACGAGAATTTTCCCGATATCAGTTACTGCATCAATTGATGACTTGATTATTTCGTTTGCCCTCTGGTTAAGCTCGTTTATTTCCCCGCTCAGCTTGAATATGATTTTCTCATCGCTGCGGCAGTTCTCCAAAAGTGATTTCAGCTTGTAGCCTTCGGAAAAGTCGGTGTTGAGGTGCTGGTCAAATGTAAAAAGGGCAGTTCCCGTGTCATACAGGTCCTGGCACCTTGCGGTAAAATCGGGGATGTAGCTTGGAATATAGCTGTGTGCTGCCATCCGGAAAGAAGACATGAACTGTTCAAGTTCTCCGTGACCGTATTTCTTTATGAATGCCTGAACATACATTGCGGCATTGCAGTATGCGAAACCGTTTGCACCGCGGCTTTCGTATTTCTTTGACTCATCGTCATTGTAGTAACGGAGCCTCTTCAAGTCCTGATATGTGAATATTGACTCAAGGTATTCGTTGAACTGACTCAGTTTTTTCTCATGGATTATTTCCTGCACTGTGGAACGGAACATCTGATAGATGTTTTCGATGTAAGGGCGTACAATATCCCTTTCTTCTGGGGCTGTCTTTTCCATGAAATCAGGATCTTGGCTGATGACCTCTCCCAGCATTCGGAGGAGTTTCCTGTCCTTCATTTTCCTGAGCTCTTCCATAAGGTTAAGAAGGTCGGTAAGCCTGTTCTGCTCCCATCCGTCCAGAGACTTCAGGAAATTTGATACTGGTGTAAAATCCTCCACTTCGAGCAGCATGTTAAGGTAGTTGATGAAGTCGATTACAAAATCCGCCACATAATTCCGTGCAACCGGTGTGAATTTATATTTCTGCCCAAAAGTGTTTTCCTCCATCTCCATGCAGAATCTCTTAAGGCATGCATAATAGTCAAGGACACAGAACTGCTTTAAAATAAGGACAGTCTGGAATACCTCGTTGATTAGCATTCCGGCACCTGCAGAAAATCCTGAGCGGAATTCAGCAAAAAGCCTCTGTCCCGACTCTGCAATCAGCTTGATGGGATTCTTTGATGCGGCAAGTTTTATTGATGCTGGAGAAAGTTTCTCTGCAATTTCCCTCTGGCTGTCTGTCTGGGCATAAACAAGAATCTGCTTTTTGTAATACTCATTGTCATTGTTCTTGAGGAAGAATTCACGGAGCGGTGCCACGATTTCATAAACAGAATACATGAATTTTGCAAACTGAGGATTAACCCTGTCTTTTCTAAGGGAATAATATTTGTATCCCTCGCGTTTGAGTGTCTGATTTACAGATTTAAGCTTTATGTATTTCTCGTCATTATTGCGCCCAAGAAGGATGCTTACAAGGTGCGTGAAAAAAGACTGTTTTTCTATACTGCTGTCGGTGAGTTTCTTCATATCTACATTATGAAACATCATTCAATTTATGTCAAACCTGTTTTGTGAAAAAGTCTTTAAAGTTAACCTATAAAGTTGAATGAATGAGGGTAATTGCACCTGCAAGGGCATCGGAGGCATGATCCGGTTTAGGGGCCTCCTTTAGGTTAAGGATTATTTTTACGCAGCGTTCCACGGTTTCCTTGTCGGCGCTTGCAGTTCCTGTTACTGTGGATTTTATCTGGTTCGGGGTGTAAAAATGCACGGGAATTCCCTGCTGGGCAAGACATAGCGTTATTACACCTTTTGCCTCGGCAACCGGCAGTGCGGAGGAGCTGTTTCTGGAAAAATAAAGCGTCTCCATCTCTGCTTCGTCCGGGCGGAATTCGTCAATTACGGCAAGGAGCCTGTTGTAAAGGGATAAAAGCCTTATTGAATGGTCTTCCTGAGAATCTGTTTCTATTACACCGTAGCTTACGGCATGGAGTTTCCCGTTCAACGCGTCAATTATGCCGAATCCTGTGTTTGCAAGTCCCGGGTCAATTCCAATTACACGTCTTTTTCTTGCCATTATCCGTTCCATAAAAAAAAGCGGCCAAAAAGACCGCTTTCATGTATTCATCTGAAATTCAGATTACTCTGCATCCGGATCAAAATCGTCCGGGTATTCTACTGTAGACCATACGTTCTGTACGTCATCGTTTTCCTCAAGCTTGTTGATGAGCTTTGCAACCTTCTTTGCTGTGTCTGCATCAACAGATGTATATGCCTGTGGAACCATGCTTACTGCGGCAGAAAGTGACTCATAGTTCTTTGCCTGAAGTGCCTCAAGTACAGAATCGAATGAACCAGGATCTGTTGTAACTGTTGTAACTCCGTCCTCAGTAACGATGTCCTCTGCACCTGCTTCAAGTGCTACTTCCATAAGCTCGTCTTCGTTTACTTTCTCTGCATCGTACTCAATTACACCCTTGCGGTCGAACATGCGGCTTACTGAACCTGATGTTCCGAGGTTTCCGCCGTTCTTGTTGAAAATGTTGCGGACATCTGCGGCTGCACGGTTCTTGTTGTCTGTAAGTACTTCTACGAGAACTGCAACACCACCTGCGGCATATCCTTCGTATACAAGCTCCTCATAAGAAACGGCACCCAATTCTCCAGTACCTTTCTTGATTGCACGCTCGATGTTGTCCTTAGGCATTGATGCTGCTTTTGCCTTGAGCATGGCTGTGCGGAGACGTGGGTTAGAATCCGGATCTCCACCGCCCATTTTTGCAGCGATTGAAATTTCCTTTATGAATTTGGTGAACAGCTGTCCACGTTTTGCATCTGCAATACCTTTTGCATGTTTAATAGTTGACCATTTACTGTGTCCTGACATAGGGAACTCCTCTATATAAACCGATTTTGACAAGGATTTTAGCATAAAAACGCAATAAATGTCAATAAAAGAATAGAAAATCCAAGCAACTTGTCAGGGCTTCCGCATTATAGGCTTTTTAAAACCTTTTCGAGGCAAATTTGATTTTTATTGCATAAAAACTGCCTGTTCGAAATGGTTAAATTCTTTTTG
>JAGADS010000092.1 GCA_017613485.1 Treponema sp. | reverse complement strand
CGACCTTGACAAATGCAAGCAGCTTGCCGAAATTTTCGGAGTTTCTCTTGATGATCTTGCAAACTATGAGCCTGAGGAAAATCTGGGGCTTGGTCTTCCTCCGAAGGGAAAGCATCTCTTTGGGCTTGTTACTGTTGGAGATAAGGGGCAGATTGTCATACCGGCAAAAGCAAGAAAGATTTTCGACATTTCCACCGGGGACCAGCTTGTTGTCCTTGGTGATGAGGGTCAGGGACTTGCCTTGATAAAATCAGAAAAATTTCTGACACTTGCAAATATGGTTAGCAAACTAAAGAAGTGATTCATAGACCCCAGTCATGCCACCTCCTACCCCTTCAAAATCCTACGGGCGGCCTTTGCGACTTCTTTCTTAAGTTCCGGGGGATTCAGGATTTTTGCTTCTCCTGCAAAGCTCAGCAACCATGACACGGTATGCCCCAGCTGATTGGTCTTGAACGAGAGGTATACGCTGCCATCGGCATTTTCCCGCAAAATTTGATCCTTGTGCCAGATCCTCTCACTCACAAAAGTCTTGAGCTGGCTTTCAAATTCAATTTCAACCGTAAAAGCATCGGCGCTGCTGGTCCAAATTCCCATCTCGGGGTCAATGTGGTTTTCAAGCTTAAAATCCTTGGGGAGGGAAAAGCTCTTTTCAGTAATCTTACAATTTCGGATTCGGGGCATTGCATAGGTTCGGATTTTATTTGACGAGTGGGAATAGCCCAAAAGATACCAGCTCCCCTTCTGGCAGATGATGTGGTAGGGATCGAATTCCCGTCTGTCGTAGTCGGCTGATGTGGCGCTCTTGTATTCCAGCGTAAGCGTGCGGTGAAGTTTAGTTGCGCGAAGGACGTTTTCAAAGACGCCCTCTTCAAGCCGCGTGATAGGATCCGAGATGAAGTGAACCTCGTTGTTGATGAGCGAGGAATCCACAGAGATTGAGTCGGGCAGCATTTCCAAGAGCTTCTGCATGAGTCCCCGGTATGCACCTTCCAGCGGAGTGTTCTTGTACTGGTCCAGCAGGGGCAGAATCGTGGAAAGTGTCAAAAGCTCCCCTTCAGCCAGCATCACCTGAGGCATAAAATAAGTCGTGTCGGTGTAAAAGTATCCGTTCCTCTTAAAGTCAAATTCCACCGGTGCCTTGTAAGTGTCCTTCAGAATGTCCATGTAGCGCAGAAAAGTGCTCCGGCTAATCGTCCATCCCATCTTTTTGTTCATGGAAGACGCGTTGGGAAATTCCCCGTTCCGTATCGCCTTGTCAATTTCCATTATGTAGGCCAAAATGTGGGGTGACTCGTGCTTTTTATTTGCCATAATCCGCTCCTTTTTTCATATTATAGCACATTTTTTTCAATCCTGCTTCATTTCCTGCTACACCCCTTGATTTATAATGATGATAGAACTAGAGGGAAAAATCCCGAAAAGGAGGAAGATTATGGACAAGCAGATTTTGATTAGGACGGCTGAGGCCTGGTTTGAATTCAGCAAAAGCAGAACCGGTCAGATTGATTTCGTTGGAAAAGTGAGTGAGATGCCAAAGGAAGATGAACTTTTGGAAGGGGGCTATCAGAAAATCGCTTCCAGTGCATATTTTACGCCAAGCTACTACCTCTATTTGCAGGAAGGGGAAAACGCAAATCCTTTTGTCTATGTCGCAGGCGATGTTGACGTTTCCGATTCCGACACGTTTGATTTTCTTGTTCACATCGGGCCGCTCCTTGCCGCAGTGGACTCAAAGGATTCCCTTTTGGCGGGTGAGCTCTATCTTCGCCGCAGATCAGTTTTTGAGAAATTCCCCCAGCTGTCTTCATTCATTATGGAAGATCTTTGTGCGGAAATTCTTTTTTCACTCTGCTACGGAGAAATGCAGAATGTTGAGCCAGATTCAATTCCCCTTTTGTTCAACTCGGCAAAAAAGAAACTGAACTTTGATTCAAGCCGGGAAAGTCTGGATCAGGCCTTCATGCGCTACTTTAAGGACAATGCCGTGACACTGACCCTTCCCCTTGTTGGAACCTGCTATTACGACTGGGAAGACGAAATGTGCCCCTACGTTCTGGAAAAACTTTGCGACAACCTGAGCGCGGAAAACCTTCTTGGAGATGCAAAAAAAATCCGTAGGGCAAAGCATGACTTTTACAAAAGCCTCGAATGCGCTGTACAGGCTGAACCCTACAATCCCCACGACCGCAACGCAATCATCGTGAGCATTGAAAATCCTGAAGCCAAAATCAGCGGAAATCCTGGACTTGAAAAAGCCGGCCACATTCGGGCCCTTGCCGCAAAAATCATCCGCGAGTCTAAGCCAAAGAAGATGAACTACGGTGGAAAGCTGTGCAGTTTGAGCGACAAAGGCATTGTTGTTGAACTTAAACTCTAGAGGTGGAGCCATGAATAAGGATTGTATCATCTTACACATTCCACATTCATCTCTTGCCGTTCCTGAAGAGGCTTTACATCAATATGATGCAGGCTTTCTTCAGGAAGAGCTTTTGCTAATGGCAGACCGGTATACCGATGAACTGTTCGGCCTGCCGTATACTTCAATCATTTTTCCATACTCAAGATTGTTCTGCGATGTTGAACGCTTTAGGGACGACGCTCAGGAAGAAATGTCTCGGAAAGGGATGGGTGTAGTCTACACAAGAACTCATGATAACATTGAATATAGAAAAGTTACATCAGAAGAAAAGAGAAAGATCTTAAGCGCATATTACGATGTCCATCATCAAAAGTTCGAAAAACTCGTGGATGAAAAATTAAATGAATACGGTGAGGCACTTATTATCGATAGCCATTCTTTTAATCCATATCCCCTTCCACATGAAAAGGACAAAACTCAACGGCCTGATATTTGCATTGGCCTTGATGAATTCCATACAGATAAAAAACTCGCTTTTTATCTTAAAGATTTCTTTGAACGCAAAAAGTATTCGGTAAAAATAAATTCCCCATTCCAGGGAAGCATTGTACCATTAAAACATTATGGAAGAAATAAAAATGTCACCTCGATCATGATAGAATTAAACAGAAAGCTGTACATGAATGAGCATGGCGAAAAGATAGAAAATTTTCAGAAACTCAAAGATGATATTTCTGAAATCATTCTAAGCTTATAAAATGATAAGCAAGAAAAAGAAAGCAAAAATAGGATTACCTTTTTAGGGAATTGTATTGTATAATGATAATTACGTTTGGAGAAGTAAGGAGGATTTATTTTGAATAAACTTGATTTGATTACAGTTGAAACGGAACGTTCGCAGCCTGATGAATTAGATAGCAGGAAGAAAGTTTATTACTTAAATGATTATGATGATTTGAGTATAAACTTCTTTGATTTGCCTCCTGATATAACTGCAAAAAATGATACAGACGTTGAATTGCAGAATAATTATAGAAAAGTTGCATATAAATCAGGGGCCGCAATTATTGAAGTAAAAAAAGTAAAATTGGGAGCGTTTGATTCTATAAAGATAATTTTTAAGTTTCCTATGCAGCCTCATGGAATGGCATATATCGGCTCTTATACCATTCCATTCAAGAACTTCAGTTATGTTGTAAAAGTTCAGTGCATTGAACAGGGGACAACAGGAATCCGCGATAATACGATTTTTGAGCTGATGATTAGAAATGGAAAGGTGAAACTAAATCCGGAAAAGAAGACTGTAGAAGGATGGATGCGCGATCCATATGATGAATCCATACATCTACCGTTTATGATGAATCTATCTGAAGCAGAAGAGTTTGATACTCAGTTTCCAGAACATCCACTTTCAAGGATGAGGAAGTTTTTAAAGCAAATTGAAGAAACAATAAAGATAGATGACAGCCTTCTTAATGAACCTAAGTTTGAATATGGGACTAACTGAACGTTGTAAAATGCTAAAAACCACTTATACGGTTCTTTGTGGTGATGACAGGCAGTATTGGACCATGGGAGATCCTATGAATACAACCTGGGTGTTGAATCGGTCGTTGATAGCTGAGCCAAGAAGGGTTCCGAAATTGGAGTGGTTGGATAGAAGCAAGTTTACAGAAGAGTGAATGTGTGGTATTATGGAAAACTGGGGAACAAAATGACAACAGAAAAATTTACACTGCAACAATATTCTATAGGAGCAATTCTGGGACTTATTGAAGCTAATGATTTTGTTATACCAGAAATTCAAAGACCATTTGTTTGGAAAAAAACACAAGTTCGTGATTTAATTGATTCACTTTATAATGGATATCCAACAGGATATATAATTGTATGGAAAAATCCTGATGTTCAAACGAAAGATGGAACTAAGGCAAATGGTAAGAAAGTTCTTATCGATGGTCAGCAAAGGATTACGGCTATAATGGCGTCTATAGCAGGACAGGAAGTTTTAGATTCTGACTTCAATAAAGAGAGAATTAAGATAGCATTTAATCCTTTCCCTGAAGATGAAACAAAAAGATTTGCAGTTCAAGATGCGTCTCATTTAAAAGATAAACGTTGGGTTCCTGATATAGCTGAAATTTTTAAGCCAGATTTTAAGCAAATGAAATTCTTGTCGGAGTATGTTAAAGATAATACTTCCGTAGATATAGATGATTTGTCTGAAGTTATAACGAATCTTAAGGGAATTGCTAATCGACAGATAGGGGTTATTGAACTTGACCATAAACTTGATATGGATGAAGTAACAGAGATTTTTATTCGTATCAATTCCAAAGGTACTGTTCTTGGGCAAGCCGATTTTGTTATGTCAAAACTTGCCAGTGATGGCGATTTTACAACAGGGCATGGAGGATCTCTCATTAGAAAAACTGTTGATTATTTCTGTCATCTTGCTGTAAAACCAGATTTCTATTCTAAAATGATGAATGATACAGAATTTGTAGAATCAAAGTATGCAGATAAAATTAAATGGTTAGCAAAAGATAATGATGATATTTATGATCCAGATTATGATGATATGATACGTGTTTCTTTTATGCATCAATTTGGTCGTGGAAAAATGTCTGACTTAGTTAGTTTGCTTTCGGGTCGTGACTTTGTAACCCGTCAATTTTTAGCCTCTGTTGTTGATGATTCTTACAAAAAATTAGATGCGGGAATCATGAACTTTATTAACCAATACAACTTTGAACAGTTTGTTATGGCAATTAGAGGTGCTGGTTATATTTCTCCAAAATTACTTGGATCTAAAATGACATTGAATTTTGCATACAATTTGTATCTTCTTTTATTGGCAGATAAAACTATCCCAAATGCTCAAATTAAAAGATATATTCAAAAATGGTTTGTATTATCATATATAACAGGGCGTTACACTGGTTCTGCAGAATCTGTTATGGATCGTGATATGAGAAATATTGCAGAAAAAGGTTTCATCAAATATCTTCAAGAAATGGAAGATTCTGCGTTGTCACAAACATTCTGGACTGTAAGTTTACCACAGGCATTAGAAACTTCATCAGTTAATAGCCCTGTATTTAATGTCTTTATGGCAGCGCAAATTAATCAGAATTGTAATTCTTTTTTAATGAGGGGTACAAAGATTTCAGATTTAATATCCATTTCTGGTGATGTACATCATATATTCCCAAAAGCATATCTTAAGAAAAATGGGGTAGATATTAAAACAAAATATAATCAGGTTGCTAACTATACTTATTTAGATACTCAGGTAAATAAAGCCATCGGAGAAGATGCGCCAAATATTTATTTTGGAAAAATTCTAAATCAGTGCAAGTCAGGAAATATTGAGATTGGAAATATTCTTTCAGCAGATGATTTATTTATAAATCTTGAAGAAAACTGCATTCCTAAAGAGATTATAAATATGACTGTAAAGGACTACGATTCATTCTTGCAGAATCGAAGAAAGCTTATGGCCAAATTG
Organism: Treponema sp.; assembly: GCA_017613485.1. Next base: position 1,251 of record JAGADS010000092.1, on the reverse strand, counting down.
ATAGAAAAGTACTATAAAGAGTTATGAAAATTCAAAACTTTTATGAAAGCCAATAAGCACTATGAAGACCAAAGAGAAATGAAAATGCCCCACGACCTAACCCGATTCAAAAAAGCACAAGAACACAACTACGAAACTGCTCTTACAGAAATCCGTAGCGGACAAAAGCAGAGCCACTGGATGTGGTACATCTTTCCCCAGTTGGCCGGCTTGGGATTCAGTGAGATTTCACAGTACTATGGAATCAAAGGAATTGAAGAAGCGCGGGAATATATTGCGGATGATTTTCTCCGCTCGCATCTTGTGGAAATTTCTGAAGGCCTCCTTGCCCTTGAGTCAAACAATGCAACTCTGGTGATGGGCTACCCTGATGACTTAAAGCTAAAATCTTCCATGACGCTCTTTTTGCTTGCATCTGGACATGATTCAAAATATGAAAAGGAAGCTCGGGTGTTCAAGGCTGTGCTGGATAAATATTTTGGCGGCGAGATGGACGGACAGACAGTGGAGATGGTGCAGAAATAAAAATTGAGAAATATTTTTTTCCGTGATATACTGGCTTCATCTTAAGCGAATAAAAAGGAGTCTTCCATGACAAAAGTCTATTGTTACGACCAATGTTCCACATGCAAAAAGGCTCTTGCCTGGCTTGAGGCAAAGGGTGTGGACTACAAGAAAATCGACATCAAGGGTGAACATCCGGACGAAAAGACATTGCGTGTGCTGCATAAAAAATCCGGGCTACCGCTCAAAAAGTTTTTCAACACCAGCGGAATCCTTTACCGAGAGATGGAACTTTCTACAAAACTCCCGAACATGAGCGAGGAGGAGCAATTCAAGCTCTTGGCAAGTGACGGCATGCTGGTAAAAAGGCCTCTGCTTGTAACCGATGATGCTGTCTGCACGGGCTTTAAAGAAGGTGAATGGAAAGCGGTTCTGAAGGTGTAGGGAAGTGATATGATTTAGATTTTTGGTACAAATCGCAACTTCAACTTGCATTTTTGTTCCGTTTTGCTCTATAATTCAAGTATGATTGAGATAAAACGACTTGTAGAAACGGAATTAAAGCGATGCGCGGATTATTTTCCGGTCGTCACAATTTTGGGACCTCGCCAGTCTGGGAAGACGACGCTTGTAAAATCATTTTTCAAGGACTATTCATATATAAATCTTGAGGACCCTGAGTTTTACAATCTTGCAAAGAATGATGTGAATGCATTTTTCGGCATGATAAAAGGGCCTGTGATTTTG
>JAGADS010000091.1 GCA_017613485.1 Treponema sp. | reverse complement strand
GTCGGGGGTTCGAATCCCCCTCTTTCCGTATGAGCCTAGATGCTTTGCACATCTTTGCCAGAAAACCCCGCCAGATCCGGAAGGAAGCAACGGTATTTGGATAAAGGTGGTGATGAAGATTATCTAGGCTCTTTTTTTTTCCTGTTTCATGTGATATAATAGTCAGCGAGGTTTTGATGACAATGACTATCAACTTATTTGGAAGCGTTCTTTGTATTGTCCTTGGACTGATGCTTTCGATTTTTACGAATTTCAGCATCAAGATTATTGTTATCGCTCTTGGGGCCGCCGCAATCGCCAAGGGTGTTTACGATCTTATCAAACTCAAGAAGCTTTCGGATGACATCGCGTTCAACAGGCTTGTCTTGATACGTTCCCTTGCAAGCATAGTGGTGGGCTTGCTGGCCGTTTTCCTGCCCATTGCTTTTTTCAAGACCGCAGAGACTGTGATAAAAGTCCTTCTATATATCCTTGCAATATTCATGTTGATTTCAGCATTCATGCAGTTCTTCTTTGCCGCAAAGCTTGATCAGGAGGAGGTTTCCGTCAAGGGCATGAGGATTGAGGCCGTAAGTTATCTTCTTGCAGCCGTTTTCCTTTTTCTGGTGGCAGCGATTAACATTACAGGAATCATCCGTATCGTGGGAATCATACTGGTAGTTTTCGGTGCGATTTACACGGTTTACCTATGGCACAACAGGACCCTGGTCATAAATCCCGACAGCGTTGAGGATGACGTTCAGGAGAATGCAGAGAACAGCATCGTTCCTTATGATGACGAGGACAGCGAAGAAGAATAAAATATTAAAGAGGTTTTTTATGGCTCATTGTATCGTACCCGAAGCAGAAGAAATATTGGACAAGGAATTCCCGGTTCTGGACAAGGGGTTTGTACGCCTTGTTGACTATTACGGCTCAGACCAGCGCATTGTACAGGCAGCACGCGTGTCTTATGGCGAAGGAACCAAGACAGTAAACCAGGACGCAGGCTTGATTGACTATCTTTTGCGTCACCAGCACACATCTCCGTTTGAGCAGGTTGTCTTTACATTCCACGTAAAGATGCCGATTTTTGTTGCCCGCCAGTGGGTACGCCACAGAATGGGAAGGATGAACGAGGTCTCCGGACGCTATTCAATCATGAAGGATGAATTCTACGTTCCAGACAACTCATGCATTGCGACACAGTCCAAGGACAACAAGCAGGGAAGAAACAACGAGGCACTCCCAGAGAAAGAGGCACAGGAATACCGCGACGCATTCACCAAAGGACAGGAAGAGGCATACAGCGAATACAGCAAGATGATAGACAAGGGGCTTGCACGTGAGATAGCAAGAATAAACCTTCCTCTTTCACTTTACACAGAGTTCTACTGGCAGATGGACCTGCACAATCTTTTCCGTTTCCTAAAGCTAAGGCTGGACAGTCATGCCCAGTACGAGATCCGTGAATATGCAAAAGTGATGCTTGAGATGGTACGCAAAGTATGCCCGCTTGCAACCTCTTCTTTTGAAAATGACCTGAACGGAGCAGTCTCCTTCACCAAAGAAGAAATGGAAGCACTAAGGCTTGTCCTGGAAGGAAAGGAAAACCCGCTAGAGGGAAAAAAGAAAGAGCGCTTTGACGAGAAAATAAAATCAGGAATCCAGCTGTAAAAAAAACTGTCATTGCCGGACTTGATCCGGCAATCTTTACAATGTGGGAAATAGGGATTCCCGCATCAAGTGCGGGAATGACAACAACATCTGCACAAGCGTAGCACGGGTACTCGCAACGAAGTTTCCAGCGAGCCGTTGTTGCGGGGCAGACTTCGATGGGAGCACCTTTTTGTTTATATTTTATTTGGCTCTTGCGGCGACTGCCTTTTTGATTGCATCAGCGAACAACTGATTTTGATCTGAGCGTACTTCCGCTGAGAATTCCGGGGAACCGTCCTGTGACATCCTGTAGAATCTTGTTGAATCCGTAGAATATGCAGGGGTGTCAGGATTGTTGATCCACCAGTCAAGAACTGCAATAACACACATCGTGTATTTTATGAGGTTTGCATTTGTGGCGGCTGTTGCCTTGTCGTCTTTCTTTGCACCCAGAAGAACATCCATGCGCTTTGAGACAATGTTCGGAATGTCAAACTCATAGCGGTCCCATGGATTAAGCACACCCAGAACAGGCTTGCGTGCGGCTGCATTCTCGTCTATGCGGCGTCCAAGAACAGTAAACACCGTGCGAAGATAATCAGTGCGGTTGTAGAGGGGCTCGTACTTGCTGTCGTTGCGGGGCTTTGTGAGTGTAGGAGCATTGAACTGAAGGTTAGGCATAAAGAAGAATTTCTCGCGCCACAGAATGTTGTTGATGTTCTCCTTTCCGTAATTTGTGTTCGGATAATCAGGCTGAGAATAAAGCGAGTTCATGAAGTCACGCAGGTAATCTCCCAGTTTCTTGTAGAACAGGTCCTCGATGTAGAAGCTCCAGTCGGACATTGCAGTGGTAAGTGAATCCGGCAGTGCACCCAGTTTCTCGTCGGCCTTGATGTTAAAGTTGATGTTGCGGCATCCGTGGAAAAGGTCATCAAGGATCTTTATAAGCACGATGGCAACCTGAACACCGTTCTCCGGGTTGAGCATGTTGAAGCCTTCCTCAAATTTATAGAGCGGCTGGAAGTAAACGAACATATCGGGGTGTGTCTCAAGATGTGAGAATCCTGCCTCCGGGAACAGCTGCTCAAGAAGCTTAAGTCCTGCGTTGACAAGCTCATCTCTTTTTCCTGGAACATGGCGCTTGGCTTCCTCTTTCTTGCGGGCTTCCTCTTCTTCCCTCTGAATCTGCTCCTCACTCTTTTTCTTTTTCTCCGGCAGAAGAAGATCGTATCTTGAAAGGTTCACAAACTGAAGTATCGTTGCAATCTGCTTGGAGAAGAACTCCTGGAATTCATAGTATTTGCTTGAGCACATCCTCATCAAAAGCGGATACATGCCCTTAAGAATCTGATTGTACACAAAGAGCCATTCTGTAATGCCCTGTTTTGCAAGAGACTGGAGCCTCATCTTGTCCGCACCCTGGAAGTTGCAAAGGTCTGCGTAAATCTCCTTGATGGCGGCGGGAATCTGCTGCTCACCGATGTAATAGACGGTCATCAATTCATGGTACATTGCCTTTACATAGGGAATCATCATCGGGATGGTTATGTCGTTTGCGTTGTCGTCAATTTCTGTTGCAAGCGGCTTAAGGTCCTTCATGTTCCATTTACCCACAGTGCGCAGGAACTTGAACTTGAGGTCCGTCTCCGTTGCAATCTGAGCCTTGTAGGTGTCCGGTGAAATCTGAATGAATGTCTTTATCGTCGTGATGAAAGACTGCATGTGCTCGATGTGCTTCTTGACCTTGTAAGCGGCAAAATCCTTTGATACCTTTTCCTTGTTCTTTGCTGAAAGATTGTAGAAAAACGAAAGGAATCCGCGGTTCATCTTGATACCATAATCTTCCGACATCATGAGCTTGTTCATAAGCTTAAGGTCCTTTGAGGTCACTGCCGGTAAGTCTGCATCCGTCTTTTTTAAAATCTCGCTTGTTGCCATAGTCTTTTTTAATCCCTCTTTATTTGAATTTGAAAATGCCGCGCTGCTTGCAGAAATGTCTGATGAAGTCTTTCCTGATGCCCTGACAATTACACGGTCATTTGTTCTTCGCTTTGGTAATGTTGCGGGATCCACAGGAACAGAGCGTTCCGGTAAAATCTCTCCGCCGATTTTCTGTGCCATCTCCTTTGCCTCGTCCTCATCAAGGGGGCCGATGTTTCTGCGGGTTTTCTCAAATGTTCCCGGAGCAAATGAACGCACACTGCCTTTTTTTTCTTCTGTCGTATCTGCCATGTTCTTCCTTCCTGTTTATAGTCGAATTACATATTTCTTTGTGATTCCCGGTAAAGAGTCGATTACAATTTTGTTCCCGTCATCATCTACCAGAACGCCGTTGAACAGTCCGTAAATCGTGTGGTATTCAGCACGCACGACCAGCGGATTTATTATGCTTACGTTATCCGAGACCGGTGTAAACGTCAAGTCAATCATGTTTTCCGTATCCTGAATGTTCCACTTGTTCATTATACCATAGGTGTGGGTTATTACAACAGGTGGAAGGGCGGTTTCCTTTCCGTCATAAAAAAGGGCATTTCCGTTGTATGTATCCTGATCAAAGGCATCAAGGGAGCCTGCATCAATCCTAAAGGAAATATTCTTTCCGTCCACAGTGCCAAGTCCGGTTACAAGCTCTCCGTGGGTAATGAATTTCATGTATGTGCGGTTCATGTCAAAAAAACAGCTTCCGTCGGCATCCGGCATGGTCTTTGGCTCCTGGTTTTTCCCTGTAAGCGTAATTGCACCGTGCAGTGGAAGCGAGGCATAATAACGTGCGGAACAACGCCTTAATGTGGGGGCAGGAAGAACCATTGTAAGCTCTGCGGTCTGCTCCGTCTTGAACTGAGCCTTGAACGCGGCATTTACCTGAGGCCTTACGGAATCTCCGTGCAGGTTGAATATTACAGAAAGCCTGTCATGGAACCTGTCCCAGCTTATGCGGATGTAACGCTTCTTTTTGTAGCAGGCAGTTGCGGCAAATGTGAGCCTGTGCGGAACAAAACGACGCCTTGGTCCCATAATCGAATGATAGGAAAACTTCTGCTTTGTAGACATATTCCAGAAAGTGATTTCAGCAAAACCGAATATCTTGGCATCGATGAATTCAATGCAGCCGATATACTCACCGATGCTGAAATAAAATGACAGCCGGCTTTTGATGCGAAGGTTTGAAATCCACTTTGGAACGGGTATGTTAAGGTAAGGCCTGTCGAGCCACCTTATGTCCAGCCGCTCCGGATGTCCCC
>JAGADS010000090.1 GCA_017613485.1 Treponema sp. | reverse complement strand
CATCTTTACGAGGCCGTTTGTAAAGAAAAAGCTGAATCAAAAGAAGATTGCAACGAACTACGAGCGGGTAATCGGACAGGTAGCGGTTGTAACGAGAAAAATCACTTCGCTGGATAAAGGTTCCATAAAAATCAATGGTATGGAATGGACTGCAGCCTTAAAAGGAGAAGGTTCTCTGGAAGAAGGCAGCAAGTGCATTATAGAAGAAATTGCCGGTGTTACGGCTTATGTAAAGGAGGTGTGATAAAACTACATCCGTGTAGTTTTATCACCGAAGTTTTGTCTTTGACAAAACTTATATTCATGCCATCCATGGCATGCCGCTAACGCGGAGTTTTTAAAGGAGATATAGTATATGATGATTTACGTAATTATTGCCATTATTGTTTTGTTTTTGGTTCTGATCATTACAAACATCAGGATTGTTCCACAGTCAAACGCTTATGTACTTGAACGTCTTGGAGCATATCATTCAACCTGGAACGTAGGCCTTCATGTAAAGATGCCGCTTATCGACCGCATCGCCAAAAAGGTCTCCCTCAAGGAAAAGGTTTTCGATTTTCCACCGCAGCCTGTAATCACAAAAGACAACGTAACCATGATGATTGATACCGTCGTCTATTTCCAGATTACAGATCCAAAACTCTATACCTATGGTGTTGAAAAACCAATCAGTGCCCTGGAGAACCTGTCTGCCACAACACTCCGTAACATCATCGGTGAGCTGGAGCTTGACGAATCCCTTACAAGCCGTGACGTAATCAATACAAAGATGCGTGCGATTCTTGACGAGGCAACCGACCCATGGGGCATCAAGGTAAACCGTGTTGAGGTAAAGAACATTGAGCCGCCGCAGGCAATCCGTGAGGCAATGGAAAAGCAGATGAAGGCAGAACGTGAGCGCTGTGAGCAGATTCTTATTGCAGAAGGACACAAGCAGTCAGCAATCCTTGAGGCAGAAGGAGAAAAGCAGGCAATGATTCTTCAGGCAGAGGCACAGAAGGAATCAGCAATCCAGAAGGCAAAAGGTGAGGCAGAGGCAATCCGCGAGGTTCAGCAGGCAAAGGCAGAAGGTCTCAAGATGCTCAAGGAAGCCGGAATGGACAGTGCAGTTCTCAAGCTCCGCAGCCTGGAAGCATTTGAAAAGGCAGCCAACGGTCAGGCAACAAAGATTATCGTTCCGTCTGACCTACAGAATCTTGCAGGTGTCGTAACAAGCATCTCAGAAATAGCAAAGAAATAAAAATATCTGAAAATCAACTTCCAGCGGAAACCCGTCACGAAAAAAGGCTCGCTGGAAGCCTTGCTGCGATTAACCGCGCTTCGCTTGTGCAGAGTTTTTTCGTGGCGGAACCCCGCTTCCGTTAATTTTCAGACTTCTTATTATGACAGGAGGTAATTATGAAAAAAGGTCTTGTAGTTTTATTTTCAGTTTTAATTGTTCTGTGTCTAGCCTCCTGTAAAAAACAAGAGGAAGAGCCCAGTCAGCAGGAATTGTATTACGATCTGATCAGGGTAAAGGCTGATCTCGCAAGTTCTTCCATACGTGGACTTTATGATCCTGCTGTTTTTGATGAGCTGGAGAAGGATATCCTTGACGGCAATGTGACAAGCACCGACTGCTACTATCGGCTCAAAGAAATCTTCAGCGGCTTTCATGTTGTTCATGTTAATATAGGTAGAACTGGAACCGAAAAGATTGACAATATGGCTCTTCCTATGATTTTCTATAATTTCGGAAATGAATATCATATATCCAGAGCAATAAAAAAATATAAGAAATATCTTGGCTGGAAAATTGTTGAGATAAATGGTGTTCCAATAAATGAAGCCATCGAAAGTGTGGCAAAATTTCGTTCCTATGAGACAGAGGTAGCTAAGAAATATTTTCTGGAATATAATATTCCCTATAATGATTATAAATATGCCGGCCTGCTCGATGAAAAAGGAAAACTAAGGCTTAAGCTTGAGTCGCCGGATGGAAAGACAGAAGAACTCAAGTTGAAATTCATCGATGTAAAGAAAGCGAATTTCATCTCGTTTCTACCCGCAAAGGAAAATGAATGTTTACCTCAATTTGTAAAAGAAAAATACGACATAAAACCATGCCCTGAAAAACGCACTTTATACATCCCGATAAATTCCTGCTTGGAAAGGGAAGATTACCCCGCAAGTGAGTGGTTTGCGGACATCGTAAAGGAACTGGACAACGGTTCGTATGACACACTTGTCTTTGACTTGCGTTATAATCCCGGCGGTACCACGTTCACTTTTGGGCTTCCTGAAAAATACAAGGATGTGCTGGAAAAATACAACATTGCCCTGGTAGTCACAGGAAGAACTTTTTCTGCAAGCACATGGTTTATGGAAAGCATTCTGACAGTTTGTCCCGATACCAAAATATTCGGAGAAGAGACAGGACAGGCCATCTATAATTACACAGGCGTTGCAAATGAAGAGCTTAAGGCAATGAAAAGTAAAATCATTTTTCCCATGTATCTGGATGAACTATCTCCCCTTACTAATCTAAAGAAACGCACGACTGAGTATTACCGCGGCATAATGCCTGATGTCCAGGTGTTCGAGAGTTTTGAGGATTTTTCAAAAGGAGAGGACGCCATTTACAATGCAATATACGATTACTTCAATTAATATAGAAAATATGATATGATTTAATAGGGTAAAGGTTGACATTTAACATATTGATGAAGGAGAAGGATATTCGTGAAAAAGCTTTTGGACAAACCATTCCGTCTTATGGCGATAATCGGCTGTGTTTACATTCTTATCATGCTTTTCCTGAATTTTTTTACCGGCTTTTCCTATGAGCAGAGCATCATGCCGTTTTCAATTCTCATTTCATACGTTGCATCTGGAATTGCACTTGTGATGTTCATCCTTACTTTGATTTTGCACAGGAATCATTTATTCTATTACATTGGACTTGAAGTTCTTGTGTTTTCAAACCTCTATACCGGAAGAATCTATACGGCATTGTTTGTG
>JAGADS010000089.1 GCA_017613485.1 Treponema sp. | reverse complement strand
TTCTTTCGATAATCATCAACTACAACATTGACTTTATCGTAGGAACAATATGCCTTTATACCGAGTCGATCTGGGGCATCAACATAATGAAACAGATGATTGTATCACTGTTGTCCGGAGCTGCAATTCCGCTTGCATTCTTCCCGGAGAAGCTTGTACGCGTTGTGAATTTCCTGCCGTTCAGGGCGATTTACGACACACCGCTTACGCTGCTTCTTGATCCGAATCCGGACCTGCGCACAGTAGGCATAAAGCTTGGGATTTCGGTTTTCTGGGTTGTAGTCATTTCAATTATAAGCAACCTGTTCTGGAAGATTTCGATTAAACAGGTTACAGTAAACGGAGGCTGATTATGGAGCAGGCAATTAGAAGAAGAGGTCTTGGTTTCTACACGAGAATCTACTTTAAGATTGTAGGTCAGGACATCAAGAGCAAAATGAGTTACCGTGCTGACTTTATCATTTCCACGATTGGAATGATTGCTACAAACATCGCGGGTTTTGCAACCTTTATGATTATGTTCGGGAAATTTCCGTCAATCAACGGATGGAACTATTACGAGATTCTGTTCCTGTACGGTTTCTCGCTGGTTTCAATTACGCCGACACAGTGCCTTCTGGACAACAACTGGAGCCTGCGCCGTTACGTGTACGACGGTGACTTCATCAAGTACTGTTTCCGGCCGATTAACGTGTGGTTCTACTACATATCCGAAGTGTTTGACGTAAAGGGTCTTGGTCAGCTGGCATTCGGAATAGGAACACTGGTTTTTGCCTCAATAAAACTGGCAATTCCCCTGTCGTTCCTGCTGATTGTCAAAATTGTGATCGGGCTTATAACGGCTTCCCTGTTCATGATGGCACTTCAGAATGCGGCCGCTGCGAGCTGTTTCTGGATTCAGAATTCGTTCTGGCTTCTGGATATCTCGCTCAGACTCAAGGACTACGCTAAATACCCTGTAACTATCTTCAACAAGGTATTCAAGTTTGTGTTCACCTTTATTCTGCCGGTTGCGTTCATGGCATACTACCCCAGTCTTGCCATCCTGCGCCCAGAAAAGATTCCGATTCTGACATGGATATCTCCTTTGTTTGGAATCGTCCTGTTCTGGCTGAGTTACAAGCTGTGGATGAAGGGTGCCACAAAATACGACGGAAGCGGATCATAAAAAAACTGCCTCATTATCTCGGGTTCATGCATCAAGCGGGACCCGAATTTTTTTTTTGTAAGATATTTACTAAATCCTAGTTTTTTGCTATGTTAACATCTTGACGAGGTGATACTATGGACAAAAGATTACTTACGATTCAGGATATTTCTTGCGTGGGACAATGCTCACTGACCGTTGCCCTTCCTATTCTTTCTGCATGTGGAATTGAGACCGCCATTCTTCCAAGCTCTGTTCTTTCAAATCATACTGCACCAGGCTATTCCGGCTGGACATTCCATGACCTGACCCTGGAGATGCCAAAGATTCTTGAACGCTGGCTCAAGGAAAAAGTTGATTTTGACGCATTTTACACAGGCTATGTAAGCAAGGACCAGATTCCCTACATTCTGGATATCATGGACAAGGCAGCACGCCCCAACGCACTCAGGATTGTTGACCCTGCCATGGCAGACAACGGAAAGCTCTATGCCGGATTTGCAGACGACTTTCCAAAGGATATGGCACGTCTTTGCAGGGGAGCTGATTTTATCCTTCCCAACATCACGGAGGCATCTTTCCTGCTCGGTGAAACATACAAGGACAAGGGCTACGACAAGGCATACATCGAGAACCTTTGCCGCGGACTCCACAAGCTGGGTGCAAAGAATGTCATACTCACCGGTGTAAGCTTTAGTGACGACAAGCTGGGAGTTGCATCATTTGACGGTAATTCATTTGAATATTACTTCAACACAAGGCTTGATGCCGCAATGCACGGAACAGGAGACGTTTATGCCTCTGCATTTACCGGTGCCCTCCTGCGTGGAAAAACTCCATCACAGGCCGCCGCAATCGCAGCAGATTTTGTTGTTGAGTCAATGAAACTGACATTAGGCGACAAGGATCACTGGTACGGCGTTAAGTTTGAAAAAGCACTTCCATTCCTAATCTGGAAGATTTCATAAAAAATACATCATCATGCATAAAAAAACCGGCAGCCCCGAAAAAGAGTTGCCGGTTCATTTTTTTAAGTTGAATTATATTTCCCTCAATTCACTTTGATTCAACATTCTTATTCCAGCTGATTCAAGGACCTGTTCTGTTTTGGGGATGTCGGTACAGCGCAGAACCATGAACGCACAGTTTGTCTTGCGACCTGTAAAACCATACATGTATTCCACGTTGCGTCCGTTTTCTCCAAGGATCTTGAGGATTTTGTTAAGGCTTCCTGTTTCGTCCGGGATTTCCAGAGCGATTACATTTGATGCCTTTACGATATACTCTTCTTCCTTGAGGACAGAGGCTACATTCTCCGGGTCATCCACGATGATGCGGGCGATTCCAAAGTCGTTTGTATCTGCAAGACACAGGGCCCTCATGTTGATGTTGCGCTTTGCAAGGATGTCAGTCAGTTCCATAAGGGATTCAGGACGGTTTTCCAAAAATATTGAAATCTGTTTTACTGTCATATACTCCTCCTAGTCATGCAGTTTTCGTGTATCGATGACGCGCTTGGCTTTTCCCTCGGAGCGTTCGATTGTCTTTGGTGCAACCAGCGTAACCTTTGCCTTGATCTGAAGAACAGAAAGCAATGCTGTCTCCAGTGCCCTTTCCTGCTTGTGGTTTTCTGCCACAACGTCGCTGAATTTTTCCGGTGTCATCTCCACCTTGATCTCGAATGTGTCGGTGTTGTTCTCACGGCCAACGATAATCTGATAGTTCGGCGGATAATTGTTCTGCAGGAGGACTCCCTCTATCTGGCTCGGGAATACGTTGACACCACGGATGATGAGCATGTCGTCGGTACGTCCCATCGGCTTTGACATGCGCACAAAAGTTCTTCCACATGAGCATGGTGTCCTGTTAAGTACACCGATATCCTTTGTCCTGAACCTCATGAGCGGGAAGGCCTTCTTTGTGATTGCGGTAAACACCAGCTCGCCTTTTTCTCCGTCAGGAAGCTTTTCCCCTGTCTCAGGATTGATTGTCTCGATGATGAAGTGATCCTCGTTTACGTGCATTCCCTTTTGCTCGTCACATTCAAATGCAACACCAGGACCCATAACCTCTGTAAGGCCATAGATATCGTAAGCCTTTAATCCAAGAGATTTCTCTATGTTACGGCGCATCTCCTCTGTCCATGGCTCAGCACCAAAAATACCTGCCTTTAGGTTCAAGTAATCTGGACCATATCCCATTTCATGAAGGGTCTCGCCAAGGTATGCGGCATAAGACGGTGTACAGCAGAGAACCGTTGCCTTGAGGTCATGCATGAATGCAATCTGACGCGGTGTGTTGCCTGCTGAAATCGGGATTACAGTTGCACCAAGTTTTGTAGCTCCTCCATGAACTCCAAATCCTCCTGTAAAAAGACCATAACCGTATGCATTCTGAACAATTGAATTTTCATCCGCACCTGTTGCCACAAGCTGACGTGCCACACACTCATCCCATATATCAAGGTCATCTTTTGTATAACCTACAACAATCTGCTTTCCTGTAGTACCAGATGAAGACTGAATGCGAACAACATCTTTCATCGGAACGGCAAACAGTCCATAAGGATATGTCTGCCTTAAGTCATCCTTGCATGTAAACGGAATCTTGGCAATGTCATCCAGGCTCTTGATATCATCCGGGGTTACACCTGCTTCCTTACAGCGGTTCCTGTAATACTCCACATTCTCGTAGACATGACGGAAGTTCTCCGCCAGTCTCTGTCCCTGAAGCTTTTTTAATTCTTCCAGAGGCATACACTCTTTGTCTTTTTGGAAATACTTCATGTTCGTTTTTACTCCCTGAACGATAGCATTTCGATTTTCACCGGTTATGTTTCTATTTACAATAACAAAGATAGTGTATCACAAATGAAAAAATATTGCATCACCTTTTTGTGAGTATTTTTATGAATTTTTCTCCAGCATGCGGTCTATCATTTCCTGGAATTCTGTTTCGATTATGGCATCGTGGGGGTCTAGGGTTCGTTCTTCTTTGGGGGCGCCTTCTTCTCCATGTCCTATCACTATGTTCCAAGTTACTGCCCAAGTAAGGGCTTCCCATGCATATTCGTCAATGTCATAGTAATCGATAAAGGGGTCTGTGCGTCCAAAGTCTATGGCCCTCTGGTATCCCCTGTATTCCGCATAACGCATCAGCATGCAAACTGCGTCTTCCCTGGAACAAAGACTGTTCTTATCAAAGGTATAGTCGGTGCAGTCTACAAGAATTCCCCTGTTCATAGCCCAAATCAGAGCGGAAGATGAACTTGAAGAGATATCTCTAAACCAGTTTGTTGAAGAAAGGCTGCCTGGATTGGGGCTTCCGGCAAGGGCGTAAAGAGCGTTTACAACTTCTTCCCTGTCCATCAGTTCTGAGGTAGAAACACCTGCAGGTCTGGTAACCGCTGGTTTAGGTGCAGAAGTATTTCCGTTTGCAGTCACATCTACTTCATCATCCACGCAAAGGAAAAAACAGTTGTCCACACCAGTTGAAGTATCCCCACCAAAATCAATCTTCCAGTAATAACCGGAAACATTTGGTGCATATACTCTGTCAGCTTCCCTATAGGCTCTGACCAGTGAATAATTGTTGCTTATGTCCACTTCCGTGAAGGGATTTATGAAAGCCTGAAGGAATTTTAATTTTGGATTATGTGAAACATCCAGTTCCTCCAGCTCGTTTTGACCACAGTCAAGATATACAAGCTCGGGGTTGTGGGAAAGATCCAGGTGCTTTATCTGGTTGTAACCGCAGGAGAGCCTCTGCAATTTGGGACAGGTGCTTAAATCCAGTTCGCTTACCGTATTATTGGCGCAGTTGTAATATTGAAGTCCAGGGCATTTGGAGATGTCTACGCTTCCCAATCCGGGGTTGTCCCATATGTCAAGGCGCTTCATCAGTGGGCATTTTGTTATGTCGAGGGTTGTAAACTTGTTCCTGAAGGCATCCAGATGCTGAAGTTTGGGATTTTTGCTTACATCGAGGGTCTTTAACCAGCAAGAACCGCAAGTCAGATGTTCAAGTTCCGGGTTGTGAGAGACATCAAGATACTCAAGGGGGTTGGTGTTGCATTCAAGATATGCCAGCTCGGGGTTGTTTGATACGTTCAATGAAGTCAGCTTGCAGTCAAAGCAGTAGACCCACAGCAGTTTCTTGTTTGGTGAAAAATCCAGGGAGGTAAAGTCATTTCCTGAGCACCACACGCCTGTGATTTCCTTGTTGTTGCTAAGGTCCAAGGTCTTGATGTGGTTGTCCATGCAATAGAGTCCGCGAAGTTCAACCAAATACTCGATTCCCTTAAGGGATGTTATGTCGCAGTTTACGCACCAGATGTTTCTGATATAGATAATCTCTTCGTCGTCCAAAAAACCGTCCTGGTTACGGTCATAACTTGGACCAGAGATTAGTTTCCTAAAGTTTGAGTCAGGGAAAGTGGCCGCGCTGATTTCAACCGGGCCACCTACATGCGCAAGGGAGGAATAGGGCCTTATGCCGTCTTGAATTCCGCTGCATGCCGTAAACATGATTAAAACCAATAAACTTAGAATCAATAAAAAGACTTTTTTCATTTTGTCGTACTCCTGAAACTTCATTCTATAAACTTAAAAAATCTTAAAATCTATAATAATACTTAAAATCAAAATTTACAAGGCTGAAACCGCCTGTTATGTATCTTATCCTCTTGGTCCTGAACGAACTACACGGAAACCGATGTATGATTCCGCTGTGTCCGGGGTTCTGGAGTTTCTTGCTGTTACGGAACAGTTTTCATCGATGAAATAACAGCTTCCACCGCGAACGATGCGCTCTGTTCCGAAAGCAGGACCTGTTGGATCCATTTCCTGCCTCTCTGTGGGATATTCATCATGCCAGTCCAGACACCACTCCGCAACATTTCCGGTCATGTCGTAAATGCCAAGTTCATTGGGGGCCTTTGTCCTTACGTCATGGGGTTTGTGGCCGCTGTTTGAACCGCACCATGCAACATCTTCAAGATAATCGCTTCCGCTAAAGATGAAACCGCGTGACTTTTGTCCTCCCTTGGCGGCTATTTCCCATTCGCTTTCGGTGGGCAGGCGGAAACCGTTGGCGCAAAAATCATATTCGTAGTCATCGTTGTAGCAGGGAGTTAAGCCTCTTTCCAAACTGAGTTTGTTGCAGTAATCGACAGCTTCGTACCATGTTATATTTGTTACCGGTTTATTCTTTCCCTTGGTTTTGCTGGGGTTGTATCCCATGAGGGACTGAAATTCTTCCTGTGTAACTTCGTGCGTGCAGATATAGAATTCGGACACAACAACTTCATGCTCGTTTTCAAATTCATCTTCAGAACCGATGGTGTAGACTCCTACGTCAACGTCCACAAATTCTCTTGCGCTTGCCACACTGTACTTTTCCTTTGAACCACCGGCAAATACCATGGCGGAACAAAGTACAATAGCTGAAGTTGTAATAAATGATTTTTTCATCTGGCATCTCCTTGTAATCTTACAGGGACACATTATATCACAAAATCAGATAATTTTCGCAACCCCATCTCCAGTTTCGCATACAAAAAAACCTGCCTTGTAGCCGATTTCCTTCTCGTAAGCGGACTGGACGTTTTCTATAAAGCTGTTGATTTTGTCCTTGTGAACGAGTGCTATTGCACATCCCCCGAATCCTGCACCTGTCATCCTTGCACCAAGGCACCCTTCCTGCTTTTGTGATGTTTCGGCAAGCGTGTCCAGTTCAATTCCGGTTACCTCATAGTCTTCCTTGAGTGATTTGTGGCTGGCGTTGAGGAGCTGGCCAAGCTTTTCAAGATTGCCTTCCTTGAGTGTGGAGGCGGCATCGATTACACGCTGGTTTTCGGCAATACAATGGCGGGCGCGTTTGTTCAGGATTGGATCTGAGACAAGATGACTGTGTTTTTCCCATTCACTGGGAGACAGTTCGCACAGGGCGTTTATCTTTATTCCGTTGTCCTGGAGTATTTTCAGGGCCTGTTCGCATTGACCGCGGCGTTCGTTGTATTTTGAATCGGCAAGCTTGCGTACCTTGTTCGTGTTCATGACGACGAATCTGTAGTCAGCAAGTTCAAGAGGGATGTATTCATATTCAAGAGTGTTGCAGTCCAAAAGTTCAGCGTAATTCTTTTTTCCTGTTGCGATGATGAACTGATCCATGATTCCGCATTTTACGTTCATGAATTTGTGCTCGCTCATTTGTCCGAGTTTTGCAATTTCCATGCGGTCCATGTCAAATCCGAATGTGTCGATTACGGCATAGGCAAAACCACATTCCAGTGCGGAAGAAGAAGAAATGCCTCCACCAGCCGGAATGTTTGATGCCATCAGGATTTCAAATCCACAATCAAATTTGAAGCCCTTTTCCTTTAGCTGCTGAAGGATGCCGTTCAGGTAATTTGCATAATCATTTGACTTGTCGTAAACAAAAGTCTGGTTCGCGTCAAATTCAAAACTGCCCGGGAACCTTATGTCGTTGTATAAAATCTTTGAGTCATTTCGTTTGCGGATTGCGATGTAGAGGTAGCGGTTTATGCTTGCGGGGAAAACCTTGCCGCCGTTGTAGTCTATGTGGTCGCCGATGATGTTGATTCTGGCAGGAGAAGAGTAGAGCCTTAATGAGGATTCATCTCCCCCATACATTTTGATGAAGGCGTTCTTGAGTTCTTCCGGTGTATATTCGCTTGAAGTCAAATCATTAGACATCTTTCATTTCTCCTTCTACAGTGTGGCTATAAACCTTTCAAAGGCCTCAAGCCCCTGTTCATTGCATTTATAAACTCCCGCATGTTCCAGAACCTTGCTGAACACGATGCCGGTTTCCTTTTTTATGATTTCAATAATACCTTCTTCTGATTTGCATGTAAAGGAACCATATTTATCCCTAAGTTCATTCATCCAGTCTGCATGTTTGCCCAGAGTTTCGTCATTTCTGATGTCCCTTTCCTGCATGAGTGCCT
>JAGADS010000088.1 GCA_017613485.1 Treponema sp. | reverse complement strand
GCCTCCCTGTCTCAGTTCCTTGATTCTTTTTTCCTCGTCCTTCGGAAGTTTTGCGTATTTAGCCTGTATAGTTTCATGTGAAAGATCTGTTAGCTCAAGCATCTCCTTAGGTGTTTTCCCATCAGCTGCAAGAGCCACCGCATGAAGGAATCCTGTTTCAAATCCCTCGGCATATCCTTTTTTCTGTTGTTCCGTAGCTTCGGGAAACGTATTTCTTTCTGCAACAGTTTTTGTTACATTATCACTTTTGTTTTTTTCTTTCGGGTGCTTTCTTTCCATGAGCTTATTGTAGGCTCCGCTTATTGAAGCTCCGTTTTTAACATCTTTGACAGCTTCCTCGTCCTGAGCTATAGCCATTGCACGTTCTACCGTAGATTTACTTTTTCCCGTGAGGCTGGTCAGCTTTTTCCGGATGTACTTTACCTTTTCCTCTCCATACAGCTCAGTATACTTTTCAACAGCAGTCATCAGTTCATTGTCACTAAGATTCCTCCGCTGAATTTGCTCGTCCATGGCAGCCTGCAAAGCCTCCTCACGGGAAGCGAATGACTCATACATGACCGGCACCTGGAAGCAGCCTGCTTTTCGTGCAGCCTTTAGTCTAGTGTGTCCATCTACAAGTATGTCCTTCTCTTTCCAGATTATGAGAGGATGGGCATCAGAAAATCCCTCCGCCTTTATTTTCTCCGCGATACTGTCAATGTTTTCTTTATCCTGCAGAAATAGATTCTCGAATTCAGGATCTGTCTTTACAGAATCAGTCGCAATGTACTTTGCGGCCTTTGCTACTCCGGTATTGCTGTTGCCAAATGTATCCATGTCCATTGAGATTGTCAGAGCCTTTTTCATTAGAAAGCCTCCTTAATGTCGAGAGGTTCACCGGAGATAATTCCTGCAAGCTCAACCACTGAACAACGGAGTTTAGACCAGTCTTTTGAACAGCCTATCAGTTGATTGCGGTCTATACATTCCCTGGTCTTAACGGTATCCGGAATTTTTGGTTTTACAATATATTTGCTGAAATTGTTCTCATAAAGCTGAAAATAATCTTTCTGTGATGTCTGATTCTCAGGCTTAACTTTATTGAAAACAATTTTCCAGTTTTCTAATTTTTCTACACCAATATCTTCTTGGATATTTATCCCAAGCTGCTGGAGTGGAGAGAAGTCGAACTGACTCGGATTTACAGGAGTCAATATGATGTCGGACACCTGATAGGCCATTACATGAAGGCTGTAATATGTTGCGGGTGTGTCAATAAACACATAGTCATATTCATCATCCAAAGCAGATTTCTGTATCTTGTGTTTCAGTAGCATCTGAGTGAAGTTTACCCTCGTCAACTGCGGATGGCTCCTTAGAATATCAATGTTGGGAACGATAGTGGGAATTATGTGTTCCAAGAAATCGTCCTCTGTGCTCAAAAGGGCAGCTGCGGCATTTTTTTTCCCCATAGGGTCATATTCCCTTACATTCTGAGGCATGAAAGCTCTTGACGCAGAGTTGTTTACGTCAAGGTCAATGATAAGGCATTTTTTCCCGATGCTTGCTATTGCACGTGAAACCAGAAGGAGCACGGTCGTCTTGCCTGTGCCGCCTTTAATAGATGCTGTTGAAATAATTTTCATATCTTAGTCCTCATCTAAGATTTAAATACTTCGCCCATACGGGCTACTATTGCAGGGAAAGGACTCGAACCTTTATCACCAGGGGAAGTATCCTGGCAGGAAACCATATTTCCACACCCTGCCGAAACCCTGTCCGTCAGAGCGGATTTCCGGCGGACAGGTGAAGCCGTAGTGTACAGGATTAGCGTCCTGAACGGCTTCTGTTTTTGCATCCCGGAATCGAACCGGCTGTCCGTTGTTTTGCTTCAAAGACAGTCCAAATGCAAAAAAAAAGCGTCGTCTGACAATGAGGATTCATCAGACGACGCATATTTCAGCTGGATTACAACATCATAATCCAGTGAATAATTACGTTTGGAGAGCCTTTTTTAGTTAAATTTTTGTTAGAATCAATAAGAGATGATGTTTCCCCCGCCGAACGGCAGGGAGATAATTATTTGACGCATGGCAGACTCGAACTGCCGACCCTCTGCTTAGAAGGCAGATGCTCTAATCCAGCTGAGCTAAAGCGCCGTATGCAAGCTAATATATCATATTAAGCTGATTATTTCAAGTAGTGCGAAAAAACTATTTATTCAACTCTTATCGAAATCGAACCCATTCTATAAGGTCTTGAATACTGAAGTGCATAGTTAACATCCCGTGCCATGGATACGGCATACATATCAACATACCATACACCGTCTTCACTTGCTGTTTCTGTCCATGTAACATCCTCATCAGTCCTAGCTGGAAGCGGATTATAATCATCCTTGCCGAATTCAAATCCTTTGCTACTGTCTATATAACGCCGAGGATATACCATATTTCCGTCAACTAACAGCTCATTTCCTGAAGTATATGAATTCATAACGGATGTGGAAAGACATATAGGCTCATTGTCCATAAGCTTTATATATACGAATCTGTTCTGTGGTGAATTGCCTGCCTTAATCAATGGGAAAACAGAACCACTGCTTAACTTAAGCGGCTTGTATCCCTTTGTATCGATAAGATATGATGCAGAAGAAGATGATGAAGAGGAATCAGAAGACATGTTATCTACGCTGGATTCAGTTGAAATCATGGTTGAATAATTGTTGTAGATTTTGTAGTAGATTTCAGTACCTAAAAAAGCACATTCACTTGAGCCAAACATAAATTGGTTTTCACTGGGACTTTCCTCTGTGGTGCGGCATGAAAAATAATTCTGAAGTGAATCATCAGAGTTGTAGACAGCAATATGACCATCGGATACGGGGCTGTCAACATAATAAAATGTATCTAGCCCGCATGTGCAGAGAAAAAAGGCTGTAAAAAAGATTGTTAAAACCTTTATAAAACCGTTTTTACCTGACACTTAATATCCTTGATTTTACTCTGTCTTTCCGTCGATTCTTAATTGAACAAGTCGGCTCTGTGCAAGATTTGTCCATGAATCAGATGAATAACTGTCAATCATTTTTTTGTACAATGCAGCAGCTTCTGCATAGTTACCTTCTGTTTCATTTACCCTGGCGGCATTGAAAAGTGCATGTGATGCAAGAGTAAAGTTCTGATCATCAGCGGCACTCTGATAATATGAAATAGCATCGGCTGTTTTTCCAAGCTCTTCCGAACATACGGCTGCATTGTAATAACAGATGGATGCTGTATAGAATTTTGAACCTGTTTCCGCTGCCTTAACATAATAATCAAGTGCACTTGCATAATCGTTCTTTGAATAATAAATGTCAGCAGAAAGCATGTTTGCACGCACACCAGCAAAATCCTTTTTTTCCAGATATGGCTTAAGTGATTCCAATGCAGTATCCTGTCTTTGTGGAAGCTCACCTTCTGTCATATCGTTAAAGTTC
Source organism: Treponema sp. (assembly GCA_017613485.1). The sequence continues at coordinate 2,472 of JAGADS010000088.1, read as the reverse complement.
TTTGTGTATGTATACTCAATTTCATCGATAGCAGCCAAAGCCTTTTTGCGGATTGAATCTGTAATGCCTAGAAAAAGACATACCGCAAGAGCCAGTACAAGAATACAGATACCGGAAATAAGAATAGGCTTCCTATTACGCGTCATGAAATTCTCAAGTTTTTTTGTTGAATTCTCCTGCTTTTTTAATTTTAATGTTTCAACATTTTCAGCCATTTTAGGACTCCAAAAATAAAATGCAATTATAGAATTGATATATTATATAAAAAAACAATACTTTTGTCAAAACCATTTGCCCAATTAAGAACAATTTTTCTTCATTATTTTGGCTTTTTTATGTCCAGCTCGTTCATCAGGCGTGACACATAGGTTCTCTGTACGTCAAGTATCTGGGCTGTTCTTGTCTGATTCCATCCGGTCTGTTCAAGTATGCGTGTAAGATATTGTTTCTTAAAGACTGTAAGGGCAGTTTTCAATGTCCTGTCATCCCCGGTGATAAGCTCCTCAACTGCAGAATGAACCATGTCACCATAGGAATCTCTTTCATCCTCGTCTGGGAGCGGAAGCCTTAGATCCATCATTTGGATTAAAGGAGCCTGTCCCAGAATACATGCCCTTTCTATCGAGTTTTCAAGTTCCCGGACATTTCCCGGCCATGAATAAGTGTAAAGTGCCTTGCTTGCGGCTGACGAAAAGCCCTGGAAATTCTTTTTTGTCTCTGTGCTGTATTTCTGCAGGAAAAAATTTGCAAGAGGCTCTATGTCTTCCTTGCGTCGTCTTAGTGGAGGAATGTTAAGAGGCAGCACGTTAAGCCTGTAATAAAGGTCATCACGGAATGTCTTGTTCTTTACCATTTCCTCAAGATTACGGTTGGTGGCGGCAATAATCCTTACATCAACGGATATTGTCTCGCTTGAACCAACCCTCTCGAATTTCTTCTCCTGAATGACACGTAAAAGCTTAGACTGCAAATCAAGCGGCATTTCTCCTATCTCATCCAGAAACAGTGTGCCGCCGTCTGCCATTTCAAAACGGCCGACCCTAGATGTATTTGCACTTGTATAGGCACCCTTAACATGCCCGAAAAGCTCGCTTTCCAAAAGGGTTGCAGAAAGTGCCGCACAGCTTACACGCACAAAGGGCTGATTTCTCCTGTCGCTCTTTAAATGCAGCTGCTCGGCAAACAGTTCCTTGCCCACACCGCTTTCACCGATGATAAGCACTGACGATGATGTTTTTGCAACTTCCTCAACAACCTTGAGTATATCGAGGATTATAGGGCTTTTTCCTACAAAAGTATGATAGTCCCTGCCCTGACTTACTGCATCCTGAAGGACAACGATATTATCCTTTGTCTTGCTGTATAAATGTGCGTTCTGATATGCCACACCGGCCTGATTACCAAAAAGCTCAAGGATGGCAAGATCTTCCTCATCAAAATCACGGAAATCAGTTTTATTAAGAACCTCGATTACACCGACACATTCATTTCCGACATGCATCGGGAAAGCAATCATGTTACGTGTGATGTAATTTGTACGCTCTTGTACAAGAGAATTAAACCTGCGGTCATGCCGTACGTCATTTACGATAACAGCCTGATTGTGATTGACAACCCACCCCGCAATGCTGTTTTTTGATACCGTGATGTTTTTAGCCTCAGCACCTTTGGGTCCCAAAGCCACCATGAATTTAAGTGAATCGTCCTGATTGTTGACTAATAAAACGGAAGAAGATTCACACTGAACCAAACACATTACTGATTCCAGAATTGAAACCAGCAGTGCATTTGAATCAGTGTAATTAGAGTTTACGGAAGTAGTTAATTCAACGAGTGCCTTAAGCCTTTCTATGCCGATTGACGTTACTTCACCCATTGAATACCACTGTTATTTGTTCTGTTCTTTTAAGCTGTCGCCGATTGTGTAGGCACCGTCATCATCGTTGTTTCCGGACATGTACTGAGAAATCTCTGCACGTGCCTGGGCTTTCTTATATTCCTTTACGGAGAAAGCTACCTTTTCCTTATCAACATCGATGTTTACGACATAGACATTTACCTTATCGCCTACATTGTACTTCTTTACGGCTTCCTCAAACGGAACTTCACGGTTATCGCTAAGGTTAGCCTTATTGACAAGCCCCTCGATTCCGCTTGGTGCCTTTACAAAGATACCGAAATCAGTAATGCTTGAAACCTCACCCTCAAGAGTGCTGCCCGGACGATATTCCTCGGCAAACTTTACCCATGGATTATCAGTAAGCTGCTTTACGCCGATGCGGATTCTGTGGTTCTCAGGATCACATTCAAGGATGACACCTTCAAGCTCCTGCTCCACTTTGATCTCGCTGCCCGGATGCTTAACCTTCTTTGTCCATGAGAGATCTTCGCCTGCAAGGAATGCATCGATGCCTTCCTCAAGCTGAATAAATGCACCGCTGTTTGTGATCTTTACGACCTTGCCCTTAACCT
>JAGADS010000087.1 GCA_017613485.1 Treponema sp. | reverse complement strand
CACTCAGGGCTTTTCATGAACATGGCGATTTCTATGGCCCTTACAACACGGTCACGAAGCAGAAGATAGCTTTTATTGTGAAGGTCAGGCTTTAATCCGATCAGTATTGAATCAAGCTCCTCAAGGGATTTCTTGTCCAGCTCCTCACGCAATTCCTTGTTCTCTGGAACCGGGACAAAATCGTATGAGCGTATCACTGAGTCAAGATACATCCCGGTACCGCCCACGACAAATGGAACGGAATTTTTTTCCTGCATGACACGAAACAGCCTGTAGAATTCCTGCTGGAAGTCAAATACATTGAACTCCCTGTCCAGTGTGGCAATGTCTATCATGTGGTAAGGAATCTTAATCTGAATGCTTTTACCGTCTTTGTCTGTCTCGGTTATCGTATAGTCCGCAAGATCCTTCCCGCTTCCTATGTCAAGCCCCTTGTAGACCTGCCGGCTGTCGGCAGAGATTATCTCCCAGTTGAATGTACGGGCAATCCTCACACCAAGGGCAGTTTTTCCCACGGCGGTAGGTCCCACAAGCATCACGCAGTTGAACGTTTTTTTATCGCTCATACTCACATCACGCGGCATATTGCACATTTTAGGTATGCACTCTTTGGATAACCAAGAAGAACAGGATGATCAGGTCCCGCACCCCTTTTCTCAAGAACCTGAATCCTTCTGTGGCTGTCAGACGCGGCATGCGAAAGCATTGAATAAAACGTGTTCTCATCAAAATATGCAGAGCATGAGCATGTCACAAGAATACCGCTCGGGTTCAATAGCCTCATCGCACGAAGGTTTATTTCCTTGTAGCCGCCGTATGCCTTCTGTATCATCTTTGCGCTTTTTGTAAAGGCAGGAGGATCCAGTATTATCACGTCAAATTTCTGCCCCTCTGACTCATATTTCTTCAAGAGGTCGAATACATCAGCACATTCAGCTCTCATCACGTTCTGGGCATTATTCAGCTGAATGTTATGCTCAACAAGCTTTACCGCATCCTCAGAGATGTCAACGCTTATGACTTCCCTTGCACCGCCCTTTACCGCATTAAGTCCGAATGCACCTGTATGTGTGAATGTATCAAGGACACGCTTTCCGTGGCAGTATTTCAGGATCTCCTTCCTGTTGAATTTCTGGTCAAGGAAATAGCCTGTCTTCTGTCCCCTTGCAATATCAACCTGTAGCTTTATCTCATTCTCGACTATCTGAATGACATCATCTCCACCGCCGTAAATCCATCCAGACTTCTGCTCAAGTCCCTCTTTCTCACGTATTGCGGCATCACTCCGCTCATATATTCCATCTGGCTTTACAAGTGTCTTAAGGGCATTGACAATCTCTTCACGGAAAACCTCACAGGCAAGCGAAAGAAACTGCACAACAAGATAAACGGAATTTTCAGAAACATATTTTTCAACTACAAGACCCTGAATAAAATCAGACTCACCGTAAATAAGGCGACAGCTGTCATAGGGAGAGAAATTCAATGCACGGACATTCACAGCCCTTGCAAAGACCTTTTCCCAGTATGCGTTCTTGTCCTCCATGATTTTGTCTGCATGTTCATAACCGATAATCCTTATTGCGATTCGGGATTTTCTGTTGATGACGGCACTTCCCAGAAATGCCCCCTTGTTTGAGTAAAGCTCAACGACATCTCCGTCATTTACTTCTGCATCAGCAAGAGAAGTTGTCTTGACGCCGCTTCCATCCTGAGAGGTCCATTTTATGCTCTGAATCTCGTTATCATACGCCCATGGAAAGCCCTGAATAATCTCGCCTTCCTCGCCTGGCTTTAAAATCACATGTGAATAGTTGTTCATAAAACTGAGTATACCCGATTATTGAATGTTCAACAAGTAAGATTTGTTTTTATTTAAACCCCATCCATGAGCGGACCTTGGAAAGCCTGTCCAGGAAATACTCTACCTCTTTCTCGGTATTGTAGAAATAGAGGCTTGCACGTGCAGTACTTCCGACACCGAGTTTCTGCATCAATGGCTGTGCACAATGATGGCCTGCCCTGACTGCGATTTTCTCGCTGTCAAGAATCGATGCAATGTCATGCGGATGTACACCGTCTATCGTAAAGGTAACAATCCCTGAATGCTCGGAGGGGTCTGTTGAGCCGATTATGTTTACGTTTGGTATGTTCCTCATCCCAGAAATCAAAAGTGAAGTCAGTTTCTCGTCGTTCTTCTTAATCTCATCAAGTCCGATTTCCCTAAGATAATCAATGGCAGCTGAAAGACCTGCGGCATCTGCGGCGTTTACAGTTCCGGCCTCAAATTTATGAGGAAGCTCTGCATAGGTCACTTCTTCCCGTGTAACATACTCAATCATCTCGCCTCCACGAAGGAAAGGAGGCATGTTCTCCAGAAGGGCCTGCTTACCGTACAGTACACCAATTCCCATGGGACCGCACAGCTTATGTGAGCTGAATGCAAAAAAATCCGCGTCAAGATCCTGAACATCAATTCTAATATGAGGAGTACTCTGGGCACCGTCTATTACAACAACAGCACCTTTACCGCCGTTTCCTGTTTTGTGTGCGTATGCCGTGATTTCCTTTACAGGATTTGTAATTCCAAAAACATTGCTTACATGTGTTACCGCAACAAGCTTTGTCCTGGAGTTTATCTTACACTCATATTCCTCTTTTGATATTTTTCCGTGCTCATCACATTCAAGAAAGACAAGTTTTGCACCTTTTTTCTCGCATACCATCTTCCATGGAAGGAAATTTGAGTGATGCTCCATTGACGTGACAACGACTTCATCACCTTCCTCAATGTTTTCCATTGCCCATGTATAGGCTACAAGATTAAGGCTCTCGCTTGCATTTCTTGTAAAGATTACCTCAAGGCTTTCCCTTGCATTGATAAAATCAGCAACATTCTGCCGTGCATCCTGATACATATCAGTTGCCTTGACAGAAAGACCGTAAAGTCCCCTAAGCGGATTTGCATTGGCATGATAATAAAAATCCTCGATTGCCTTTATTACCTGAACAGGACGCTGGGTTGTTGCCGCATTGTCAAAATATACTAAATCACGATATTCACTGTCACTGAAAATCGGAAAATCTGACCTAAGATCGCTCTTTAACATTAAAGGTGTTCCTCCAGATAAGCGTGGATGTTTTCAAGGACGGTCTCGTCGGGAATATGACGTGCTATTGAGTTTATGCGGCTCTTGACCATCATTTTCCTTGCAGTCTGCTCGTCTATTCCCCTTGTCTCAAGATAAAGAAGCTCATCCTTTCCGATTTTTCCTATTGAACCGCCATGACGTCCCTCGACATTCTCCTCATCGCACAAAATAACAGGCATGGACTTGTTGACTACATCAGGACTCAAAAGAAGGACATTCTCCTGCTCATCTCCCTTTGCCTCTCTTGCCCCACGCTGAAAATCAATCGTACCGCGCCATGTTTTCCTTGCATTGTCAAGCAGTATACCGTTGAAATTTGACATGCTTTCGGACTGAACGCCTTCCTGATCTGACACATAGTTTATGTCAAGTGATTTATCTCCGTCGCACAGATACGCACCCTGCATGTTTATTGCTGACTTATAGCCTGAAAGAGTATTGTAGGAACCGGAGAATGTTTCCTTTCCTCCAAGCTCAATCTGAATCATCTCAAGGCGGGCATTATCCTTTAACGACGAGCCTATTCCATTGTAATGAACTATTCCTGAGCCAAGAAGGTTAACGGTGACAAGCCTTACGCTTGCGTTCTCTCCACAGTAAACGCGTATCCTGTTTCCGAAAACGCCGGATGCAGAAGGATCTCCCTCATAATCAAATATGAAAGTTGATGAGCTTCCCTCGTCTGCAATGATTACAGTATCTGATGCAGAAAACGAACCGTCCTTTACTGCGTATGAAATCTTGACCGGTTTATCCGCATTTGTTCCAGGAGAAACTTTAATCTGCTGGACTTTTATGCAAAGATCTTTTTCAAGCTTATCAAGGCTTTCCTCAAAATCTTTTCCAAGCTGAGTGTGGATTTTATTTTGCTCTGCATAAGAGTCCTGGAAGTTTACTGATTCAAGTGTAATTCCATCGGGAAGAGGTGAAACATCAGCCTGAATTGCACCTGCTACGGCCCCCTCAAAATAACCGTGGTTTATGTGAAGGTGATGCCATGTGATTGAGGGAAAGTGATTTACATTGCCGGCCAGATTAGTTTTAGTTGCCATCATAGTGTCCCCTTCATTTCAAGATTGATAAGATTGTTCATCTCCACAGCATATTCAAGAGGAAGCTCTTTCCTTACCGGATTTGCAAAGCCTGAGACAATCATTGCCCTGGCCTCATCCTCGCTTATTCCACGGCTCATCAGATAGAAGATTGCCTTGTTTGATATGCGTCCTATTTTTGCCTCATGTCCCACATCACAGTCATCGGTCATGATGTTCATTGCAGGAATCGTATCGGAATTGCTCTGGTCGTCAAGCATAAGGGAATCACAGTTTACAGATACCTTGGCGTGCTTTGCCTCTTTGTTCACGACAATTGAACTTCGTAAGGTATTTCGTCCGCCTGATTTTGATATTGACTTTGAGTTTATTACGCTTGAAGTGTATTTTCCGATGTGAATCATTTTTGCACCGGTGTCAAGATCCTGTCCCTTTCCGCTGAATGTAATGCCCGTGTACTCGCACAGGGAATGATCGCCCTTGAGTATAGTCGTCGGATAAAGATATGATACATGGCTTCCGAATGAACCGCTTACCCATTCCATCTTGCCGTAATCATCAACTATGGCACGCTTGGAGTTAAGGTTATACATGTTCTTGGACCAGTTCTCTATCGTACTGTAACGGAGATGTGCATTTTTCTTTACCACAAGCTCGACACAGCCTGCATGAAGGTTGGCAACATTGTATTTTGGAGCAGAGCATCCCTCGATAAAATGAACGTCAGCACCCTCATCAACAATGATAAGCGTATGCTCAAACTGACCTGCACCCGCCGCATTCAACCTGAAATATGACTGAAGCGGAACCGATACCTTAACACCCTTGGGAACATAGACAAAGCTTCCTCCGCTCCACACTGCACCGTGAAGTGCCGCATACTTATGATCTGTAGGAGGGATGACTTTCATAAAGTATTCCCTTACCATGTCTCCCCATTCACCTTTTATGGCGCTTTCCATGTCGGTATAGATGACACCCTGTTTCTCGACTTCTTCCTTTACGTTGTGATAGACGACCTCACTGTCATACTGGGCACCTACACCCGCAAGGCTCTGACGCTCAGCCTCCGGAATACCGAGTTTCTCAAAGGTATCCTTTATGTCCTGGGGAACATCCTCCCATTTGGCAGCCATCTCTGTCTTGGGCTTTACATAATGAACTATCTGCTGAACATCAAGACCGCTGATATCAGGTCCCCAGTCTGGATTTTTCTTTTCGTTGAATATTTCAAGAGATTTTAGGCGCAGATCCCTGACCCACTCAGGATCATTTTTCTCCTCACTTATCCTAAGCACAAGATCCTTGTCAAGGCCTTTGTCCACCTTGTAAAAATCCCTGTCGCTTTCCTCGTACTTAAAGTCATAGCGTGAGCTGTTTATGTCTGCAACTTGTGTCTTTTCTTCTGACATTACTTGAAGTCCCCCACATCGGCAGACTTAACCGCATCCATGGCAGCCTTTGCAGCAGCGGCAAGTTTTTCTTTTCTTTCCTGTTCCTTGATGTCGTCCGGGATGAAAGGATCAAATCCCTTTGCGTTAATCTCCTCGACAAGAGATGCGTCACCTTCCTTAACGATCCTGCCCTTTACCAGAATATGTGTTTTATCAACATGAAGGCTTTCAAGGATTCTGGTTGAGTGAGTTATAATCAACAGGGAACCGCCGGTTTTCTTCTGGAATTCCTCAATGCCCTTGCTGACAGTACGCGAGGCATCTATGTCAAGTCCTGAGTCTGTCTCATCAAGAATTGCGAATTTAGGCTTTAACATCAAAAGCTGAAGTATCTCTGATTTTTTCTTTTCTCCGCCAGAAAAACCCACGTTCAAGTCACGCTCGGCATAGGAATGCTTGAAGTTCAGTATATCCATTGCCTCCTCAAGCTCTTTCCTGAACTTAATCAGCTTTGGCCGCTCCCCGGTAACCTGCTGCAGGCTTGTGCGTATGAATGACTCAAGGCTGATTCCCGGCACCTCAAGCGGGTCCTGAAAAGTCATGAACATTCCGCTTTTTGCCCTTTTGTCAGTGTCATCCTTTGAGATGTCCCTGCCGTCAAAAATGATTTTTCCCTTGGTCAGCTCATATTCAGGGTTTCCCATGAGGACGTTCCCCAGGGTAGATTTTCCGGCTCCGTTCGGTCCCATAAGGACATGGATTTCGCCTGGTTTTATATTGAATGTGACATCGCGCAGTATTGTCTTTTCGTTGACACAAGCACTTACATCTTGAATCTCAAGCAGGTTTTCTGCCATATTTTACTCCTGTGTGGCATCAAGTTTTATGTTTTGAATTACTACCAAACTACTAGGTAGTTATCATTATACAACTTTAATAAAAGGACTTCAAGAGTATAGCACAAAAATAATAAAATGGGAATGTATTTCAAGAATTCTTCCTTCAAGTTGAGAGTATTTGATATTGGAATTTCACCAGAATCGGGTTATAATACAAGGAAATGGAGGGAAAAATATGAAAAAAGCACTTTTGATTCTTCTTGCCGTTTTCTTTGGATTTTCTGCTATATCTGCTCAGGAAAAGTCAAAAAGCGTGACAATCACAGGACTTACAGGTCAGCTTGCTTCCTATGCCCAGCCGAGCTACGGAGATGATCCTGAAAATGATGCAATAGAAAAATACTGGGTGATTATTCCTGACAATGGCCAAAGCTGTGACGCCAGTTTAATTGACTGGTTTGACGAGGAAAAAACAGGAGAAATAAAACTAGACAGTGCTATGCAGCTTGTGATTATCGGAAACAAAATAAAGCTTGAAGCCGGGTCACGCTACCAGATTACCGGAACACTAATGGAATGGCACACAGGTCACCACCACACGCCCCTTCTCTTTTTCGTGGATTCTGCCAAAAAGCTCAGAAAATAGATAAAGGAGCAATACATGAGAAAAAAGTTAGTCTTATCCATTCTTTTCCCGATTGTTTTTACCACGATGCTATTCAGTCAGACAAAGAAAACAGGCACAATTACGATACAGCGGAATGAAAACAACGGGTACATGAATGCCATTGAATCAATCATCATTATTGAAAAAAAGGAAAACAAAAAATGGCAGGCTTACTCTGACTACATAATATCAGATTTTGAGATCTTGGATGAAGAGGAAAAATACGACCGTACCGGCATCACGCTAAACGGCGGAGAAAAAATCACCCTGTCACTTATCCCCGGTGACTACAGGATAAAATGTATTACCCCACAGGACAAACAGGCCAATTACCTTGACACGCAAAAGCAATGGGAATCAGATTATGTTGTTTTTTCAATAAAATCAAAATCAAGCAAAACAATAAGCGTATATCCCCAAACAGATGTAAGCGGATATGTTGGGAGATGGGTTTTAGAATAGAATAATGGAAATAGAATGAGGAACTTAAAGTGAGTAGAGAATCCTGGTACTCGAGCAAATATTTTGTCATTATTTTTTTCCCTATGGTTTTCTTCATTATTCTTTATGAATACAATACCCATAAAAGAGAAAAAAATAGAAGTCAATATGATGGAATAGTCAACGAATACAGGTCACAGATTACTTCAGAGAAATTAGAAAATATGCCATTTGAATTTTCAGAAGGAACAGAAAACATTCAAGACTTTCATTTTGAGGAATTTTGCCATGCGATGGAAGTATCTCATATAGGAGGATTCAATCATCCCTTAACAAAAAATAAATTGTATTTATATGACATGAATGAAGGAACAGGCTTTGTTTTTGAAATAATCTTTGCTTTAGATAATGGTAAAACACCTGGAGTTAATGTTGATTTAGTGTATTATGAAAACAATGAGTATAAAGGTGGATACAGGTGCAGATGTCGTGAACTGGATGCATGGGGGAAAGCTATCGGTATGTTCGATTAAAAAACCTGAATATACCCTATCAAAGAAAAGGAGTTTTTGATGAAATGGTTAAAAAGGATTGGACTTGGAGTATTAATTCTTTACAATAGATAAAACAATTTTTTTTTAATTGATCCAGGAGAAATAAATTGAAAAGAGCCAAAGTATTTATCAAAATCATAATCCCGATAATAATTGTCACAGGCATCTTTTGCTCGTTTATAATCTATAATTCAGTTCAAAAGAATAAGGATGTCTCGCTGGTTCAT